>CAZWLI010000048.1:0-5128 GCA_964634525.1 uncultured Candidatus Peribacteria bacterium
ATGGGGCTTTTTTTGTGCTATACTGATTGGATATTTCTGACTCTATGCCACAAGAAAAGGGAGCGCCCGTGCTCAGGGTAAAAAAGAGCACCGATGATCTTCAAAAAATTCATGCGATTAATGAAGAGTTTCGCGAACGAGATTTGAAGGCCTCTGCGAAAAAGACCGGCAGGAAATACGTGAATCTCAAGCAAGTGCCGCTGAATCAGGATGCCTTGGCCTTGATGTCCTGGGATGAAGTGAAGGCCATCAATATGGTTCCGTTTGATCTGACGGGTAAGCTTCTTTCTGTGGCGGCGCTTGATCTCGATTCCGCAGAAGTTCAGCACAAAGAAAAAGCCCTGGAGCAGAAGGGATACGAGATCGAGGATTTTGTCTGTTCACCCGAAGGAATTCAGTTCATGGAGCATTATTATGAGCAACTCCAACTGCCAGAAGAAAGAAAAATAAGAACAACTGTTGATGAATCTTCGAGCACGCTCAAAAAAGACATTTTTTCTGATGAGGAAAAGAAAGAGTTCGAACATGGAACCGGACCAGGCATGATCAATGTCATGAATCTTGGGGCGGTTTCGTTTCGCGCCACGGATATTCACTTCCAACCCGAGGAAAAAGAAGTCGTTATGCGCATGCGCCGCGATGGCGAGCTCTATGAGGTGCTTCATCTTAGCCCCCTTCAATACCAACTTCTTTCCGGTGAAATCAAACGCACTTCAAAACTCAAAATCAATCTGGCGAGCACGCCTCAAGATGGTAATTACCAATTCACGGCGAATGAACGACAGGTGAACGTTCGGGTTTCGACGCTTCCTTCACGCTATGGCGAATCCGTGGTGCTTCGTATTCTCGATGCCAAGGTGGCGATGGTGGAGCTTCCGCAGCTGGGATTTTCGCAGGAGGTGAAAGGCCTCGTGCTCAAAGCCCTGAAGGCCGACAAAGGTCTTATCCTCGTCGTCGGTCCTACGGGAAGCGGCAAGACTTCAACGCTTTATAGCTGTCTCAATCTTCTCAATACAAAAAACATCAAGATTATGACGCTGGAGGATCCGATCGAGTATGAGCTCAAGAATGTGATCCAATCTCAAATTTTAGAAGATCAAGGCTACGGTTTTTCGACGGGGCTTCGGGCCATTCTTCGCCAGGACCCGGACACCATCATGATTGGTGAAATCCGCGACCGTGAGGTTGCCGAGATTGCTCTTCAGGCTTCTCTCACGGGTCATCTGGTGCTCTCGACCTTTCATGCCACGGATGCCATCGCCGCCATTCCACGACTGCTGAATATGGGCGTGAAGGATTATATCCTGAGCTCGGGCCTGAGCCTCATCGTGGCCCAGCGCCTCGCACGAAGAATGTGCGAAGCGTGCAAAACGAAAGATGAAACCGACACGTGGAGAGCAAAGGGCTGCGAGCAATGTGCCAACACGGGCTTCCTTGGGAGAATCGCTATCGGAGAAGCCTTGGTCTTGAGCGAAGCTCTCCAAAAACTCATCCTTGCGGGAGTTTCGAGTCAAGACCTTCGAACCCAGGCAGCAAAGGAGGGATTTGTGAGTATGAAGGACGATGCGCTGAAGAAAGTGCAAGAAGGAAAAATCAGCGTTGATGAGATGCGGAAAGTTCTTGGGGAATAATTATTCGAGATACCGTCTTCGATACTTGATCAGGTGTGCTTTTTTAACTTTTTTCTTTTTCCCTCCGGGTCTTTGATATGGAGCAAGGGTCTTTTTCCTTTTCTTCGGAACCTGAATCGACCGTTCAATCAGTTCCTTCAGGTGATCGAAGGCGAGTTCCGTATTCATCCATTGGGACCGGCTCTCTTGGTTCACCACCTGGATCATTCCCTTTGGAAATTTTTTGAGCAACCGTTCAATTTCCTCATTTTTGAGAAAAGAGTTTTCAATATCAAAAAAAAGCGTCACCTTCGACGATGTCTTATTCACATTCTGCCCTCCCGGCCCGGAGGATCGGCTGAAGGATTTTTTTGTCGATCGTTTGAGGTCGGGAACAGAAATCCTACCTTCCATGGCATTTTTTAAATTTTTTTCCAGAGCCACAATGACATGGATCATTTCTTCCAATTTTTTGATCAGCTGATGGGTCGGAACTCCCGTTCGCTGAAATTACTTTTGGAACCATTTCCCGGTCGCCCGTCTCGATGTCCTCAATCTGAGCCTCGTTCGTTTCCAATACCTGAGGCTTCTCTATCGGAACATGGGGTTTCAGCTCCATACGAAAGAGGGTTTGAAGCGTGTTCTCTTCAATATTTCGAACCAGGCTTTCAAACATCTGGAATCCTTCATTCTTATATTCGATGAGCGGATCTTTTTGCGCATAACCACGGAAGGAAACCTGCTCGCGAAGCTTCATCATTTCGTCGATGTGATCCATCCAGAGGCGATCGATACTGCGGAGAGAGACCTGACGCTCGATGCTGAAGAAGATCTCATCATTTCCGAAGCCCTGCATTTTTTTCTTCAGGACTTCAGATGAGAATTCTTCGTTGTGATATTTCTCGACCAAGCTGAGAATCGATTCATGACCATTTTCTTGCTCGAGGATTTTTCTTCGGCGAGCGTAGATAATGGTCCGATGCTTGTTCATCACATCATCGTATTCGACAAGGTGTTTTCGAATATCGAAGTTGTGACCTTCCACTCTCTTCTGTGCGGACTCGATCGAACGTGAAATGAATCCATTTTCGATCGGCATATCTTCGGGGACCTTCAAGGTCTCCATGATGGATTTCATCCGATCGCCACCGAAGAGCCTCATCAGCTCGTCCTCCATGGAAACATAGAATTGACTGAGCCCCGAGTCACCCTGACGACCGCTTCGCCCTCGCAGCTGATTGTCGATGCGGCGGGATTCATGACGTTCGGTGCCGATCACGGCAAGTCCTCCAAGGCCTTTGACCTCCTCGCTTATTTTGATATCCGTTCCACGTCCGGCCATATTTGTCGCGATCGTCATGGAACCTTTTTCTCCGGCATTCGCGATGATCTCGGCTTCGCGTTCATGGTGCTTTGCGTTGAGGACCTGGTGTGCTATGCCCGCATTTGTAAACATCTCCGAGAGAATTTCAGATTTTTCGACGGAGATCGTCCCCACGAGTGCTGGCTGACCTTTGTCCTGCATTTCCTTCACGCGCTTCGTGACGGCTGAAAATTTTCCAAAGGTTGATTTGTAGATCAGGTCATTGAGATCGGATCTCGCGACCTTCACGTGGGTCGGAATAATAATCGTTTCAAGGCTATAAATTTTCGAAAATTCTTCCGCTTCCGTCGCTGCCGTGCCGGTCATGCCAGCGAGCTTTTTGAACAGGCGGAAATAATTCTGAAAGGTAATCGTCGCGAGGGTCTTGCTTTCCTTTTGGACATGGACATTTTCTTTGGCTTCGATGGCCTGATGAAGACCTTCGCTGTAGCGCCTGCCGGGCATCATGCGTCCCGTAAATTCATCGATGATCATGACTTCGCCATCTTTCACCATGTAGTCGACGTCTTTACGAAAGAGCGTCATGGCTTTCAGCGCTTGCTCGATATGATGAACTTCGGTTGCGCCGGCTTCCGTGTAGATATTGTCCATGCCGAGCAGCTCTTCCATTCTCTTTACGCCATCATCGGTTAGGATGCAGCTTTTTCCTTTTTCATCGATTTTGTATTCTTTTTCTTCTTGGAGTTGGGTGACGAGTTGAGAATATTTTTTGTACTTTTCCGTGGACTCTGCAGCGGGGCCGGAAATAATGAGGGGTGTTCTCGCTTCATCAATGAGAATTGAGTCGACTTCGTCAACGATCGCGTAGTGAAGGAATCGCTGCACGCATTCTTCCATGGAGATCGTCATATTGTCGCGAAGGTAATCGAATCCGAATTCATTGTTCGTCCCATACGTAATATCACAATTGTAGGCTTTCTTTTTTTCTTCAGCGTTTTGCCCGTGATAAATCACCCCCACCGAGAGGCCAAGATGCTGGAACAAAAAGCCCATCCATTCGCTGTCACGTCGAGCAAGATATTCGTTCACCGTCACGAGATATGCACCTTTGCCTTCCAGTGCGTTGAGGTAGAGGGGGAGGGTGGCGACAAGAGTTTTTCCTTCGCCGGTTTTCATTTCTGCGATCTTGCCTTCGTGCAGGACAACCCCGCCGATGAGCTGAACGTCGAAGGGGATCATGTCCCAGATTTTTTCATGCCCTCGGACGAGAAATTTCTTGCCCATCAATTTTTTGCACGCGTGTTTGACGAGCGCAAAGGCTTCGGGGAGAAGCTCGTTCAAGCTCTCGCCTTTCTGATTTCTTTCCTGAAACGATTTTGTTTTTGCGGGGATCTCTTCGTCTGAAATATTTTCGAATTCTTTTTCAAAATGCTTCACGCGTTCAACAAGCACTCGACATCGCTTGATTTCTTTTTCATTCGGATCACCAACAATAGAGGAAAGGAACTTGAGAATCATGAGATGAGAGGGAATTGTTCAAGAAAACGAGGGTCATTTTGTGAGAAAAGGCGAATATCACGGATCGCATACTTGATCATCAACAAGCGTTCAATACCCGCCCCAAAAGCGAAGCCTTGGTATTTGCTGGGGTCGATTCCACTTGAGCTGAGGACGTTGGGATGAACCATGCCGCAGCCGAGCATTTCGATCCAACCGGACTGTTTGCAGAGGTTGCATCCTTTGCCATTGCAGAGGACGCACGTCACATCCGCCTCTAGTCCCGGCTCCACAAACGGAAAGAAGCTATTGCGAAATCGAATATTCAGCTCCGGATGAATAAGGCGCCTGAGAGCAACCGTGAGAATACCCTTCAGATTCGCGAGGTTGGTGGTCGTGTCGACCATGAGGCCTTCGAACTGATGAAACATGGGGCTATGAGTGGCGTCCATTTCGTCGTTGCGATAGACACGTCCTGGCGCTACGACGCGAATGGGTGGAAGATTCTTTTTCATATGACGAATCTGAACCGACGAAGTTTGTGTTCGAAGCAAATATGGAATGTCCTTGATCCAAAGGGTGTCTTGGGTATCTCTGGCCGGATGATCCGCCGGAATGTTCAGCGCAGAGAAGTTGTGGTAGTCGTCTTCGACTTCAGGACCCTCCGCAACATCGAAATTAAGCGCTGTGAATGTTT
>CAZWLI010000049.1:0-6996 GCA_964634525.1 uncultured Candidatus Peribacteria bacterium
TTCTCGATCCTCCTTAAGGAGAAGGCATGGTCGTTTTTTTGAGTCGGAAAAATCTGTATAAGGATAGTCAATCACCACGATGTCTCCGAATTGAAGTTCAGACGTCTTCATAGAGGTCGGGTTCATTTTTTAGGAAGTTGAGCGATGGATTATTTGCTAAAAAAAGCATATTTTCGATGACTTCTTCGTATTTTGAAAGCTTTTTGTATCGTTCATATTCTGCGATATCAATCAGGGCTGCCTTGGGCTTATTGTGAACGATCACAATCTTATCCGCATTTTTAAGCTTCTCCAGGATTTGTGAGGCATTTTGACGAAGTTCGGTAATTGATATCAGTTGATCAGTAATCATTGGAAAAATTTACTACTGAAATTATACCTAAAAAAACTATTAAAATCAATATCAAGATAGTATAATTTATTTGTTCACAAGTACCATTCCGATCATCACCAGCGCTATGCCGACACATTGTGAAATGGTGATACTTTCTTTGAAGTAAAAATATCCAATGCTTGTGACGACGATGATCGTCAGTGCCGCCCAGATGATATTCGTCACGGCCATCGTTTTGTAGTTGAGGGCGAGTACCAGCAAAGCCCCCATCAGGGTATAACTCAGGACCGCTGCAGCAAAAATCCACGGTTTTTGAGAGCTCACGTAAAATTTTCCCAGGCTAATGCCCAGGATATCGAGGATTGCCACCGCCGACATGAGCAGCCAGAATTTCATATTTTATTTAGCGGACTTTGTTCGCCAATGCCCTTCCTATTGTATCCCCTGGATCAACGATATTCAAAACACGGCGCAAAAACTCTCGTACCCCCGTTTTGATGGCTCTTCTTGGGCAATGTCGTAGCGACTTTGGAAATGTATAATGATCTGTTAATCCCTCGTAGAGCTTTGAGCGGGCGTCAAGAAGAGCCTCAGCAGATGCGGCGGTAAGGTCTTCCACAGCCAATCCACTCCTTTGTATGGTATTTCGAAACTGCTGTTGTGTGCGCGGTAAGTGAAATTCATGGGTAACCAAATGGACTGTCATAATGCCATTTGCTTCCAGGATGGCAGTTATTTTTTCTATATTTTCTGTGGTGTTTTTCGACGTAGTTTCCATGAGAATGTCTTGCTCAGCTACGCCCATCTCAATCAAATAGTGGGCAACTATTTTCGCTTCACTCACTCCTGTCGTGCTCACTATTGGCTGGCTCACTTCCTCGTCGCCGACTGGCGAGTCTTTAGTCGTGGTGCCTTTGGGCAGCAAGCTTCCTATGATTTTGCCAATTTGCGAAACAAGTAAATCCCTTAGAAAGGCCATTAGTGATCCACTGCCCTTCGAGGTATCGCCTCCGGTTACGATGATTTTTTTAACTTTTCCGTATTTCAAAAGCTCGAAGGCTGCAATGGCACGCATTTTCAGTTCTAGACCCGCAACAAATTCTTTTTCAATGATTTCTATTACTTTTATTCCATTTTTATCTGTTGTTGTTTCAATTATTATTTCGTTTCCATTTTTGTCTGTTCTTGTTTCAACTGTTCCTTCGTTTCCTTTGACGTCATTTTTTACCAATTTTTCTTTCAATGTTGTAAATTCTCTCAATTTTTTCAATTCTTCTTCGTTTTCTGATTTCCATCTTTTTGCTATCTTGTTTCTCATGCCGGCACCCAAAACGATTGCTGCATCCGCATGCGGTAGGTCTTTAAGAGGCCATTCCTTGGCATCAGGTTTCCCCTGTTTTCGTTCTGTTTCCGGAGCAGTAGAGCCTTCACGTTTGGACATAAATGAGAAAGGTTTAGAGAAGTGGCAATAATAACATATAATAATAAATCGTCAATATAAAAAAAGCACCCCATTTCGAGGCGCTTTATTTTTGAATTTTTCCTAAGGCTCCTAAGAATCCTGAGGTTCCTAAATATCCTGAATTAATAGTCTCCCATTCCCCCCATGCCTCCGGGTGGCATACCCATCGCAGCGGCCTTCTCTTCCTTCGGCTTGTCGGCGAGGGCGACCTGGGTCGTGAGGAAGACGCCCGCAAGACTTGCAGCGTTTTCCAGCGAAATGCGAGTCACTTTTTTCGGGTCAATAATGCCCGCGGCAATCATGTCGACATCAAATTTGATCGCCATGGCATCGAAGCCGTGGCCGGGTTTTCCCGCCATGACTTTCATGGCGACTACACCGCCATCCTGCCCCGAGTTCTCGGCAATCTGTCGGATCGGAGCTTCCATGGCTTTCTTCACGATCAGCACTCCCGTCTCTTCATCTTCATTGTCGCATGCAACACTGTCGAGGACCTTCGACGCCAGCAGGAAGGCAACTCCGCCCCCCGCGACAACACCTTCGTCCACGGCGGCGCGGGTCGCATTCAGGGCGTCCTCGATACGCATCTTTTTCTCTTTCATCTCGACTTCGGTCGAGGCACCGACCTTGATGACGGCCACGCCTCCCGTGAGCTTGGCTCTTCGTTCCGCGAGTTTTTCCTTGTCGAAATCCGAGGTCGATTTCTCGATCAAGACATCGATCTCCTTGATGCGAGCATCGATATCGGCTTTCCGGCCCTTCCCTCCCACGATCGTGGTTTTATCCTTGGACGCAATGATCTTGTCGGCTCGGCCGAGATCCTCGAGCGTGGCGGCGTCGAGCTTCAGTCCGACTTCCTCCGAGATCACCCGACCGCCGGTGAGCGCGGCAATATCCTTCAAAATTTCTTTTCGTCGATCGCCGAAGGCCGGAGCCTTCACCGCAAGCGCATTGAACACGCCTCGCAGTTTGTTCACCACAAGGGTTGCAAGGGCCTCACCGTCGATGTCCTCGGCAATGATCACGAGTTCTTTCTTCCCGGACTGCGCGAGCTGCTCGAGCAGGGGAAGGATCTCCTTGATGGAGCTGATTTTCTTGTCCGTGAAGAGAATGTAGGGATGCTCAAGCACGGCTTCCATGCGGCTCGTGTCCGTGACCATGTATGGCGACACGTAGCCATTGTCAAATTGCATGCCTTCTACAATTTCTTTCTCCAGGCCCTGCGTCTGGCCCTCCTCCACGGTGATGACACCGGATCTGACCTGTGTCTCGAGCTCTCCGAAGAGCTCCCCAACGCGAGCATCCTGTGCGGAAATCGTCGCGACCTGGCGAATCTTTTCTTTGGTGCTGATGGGCTCGGCCATTCTGTTGAGCTCTTTTACGATCGCTGCCGTGGCTTTTTCGATTCCGATCTTGATGCTCATGGGGTTGGCTCCTGCGGTCACATTCTTGATGCCCTCCAGGATCAACGCTTCTGCGAGCACGATGCTTGTGGTCGTGCCATCGCCGGCTTTCTCATTCGTCTTGCTAGCCACTTCTTTCACCAGCTGTGCGCCCATATTTTCGAATTTGTCCTCGAGCTCGATCTCCTTCGCGATCGTGACGCCATCGCTCACGATGGAAGGTCCACCGAAGGACTTCTCCACCATCACATTGCGGCCGCGAGGGCCCATGGTAACTTTCACCGCGCTACTGAGGATCTTGACCCCGCGCACAATCTTGTGGCGCGCGTCATCACCGAAGATAATTTGCTTGGCACCCATAGGAATAGATGATTAATTGATATAATGGTTAATTGCCTTTTTGACAACATTTCATTCGCGTCATTCACCAGCTTGTCCGCCTGTGGCGGAAGGAATTCGTCCTTCGACCGTGAGCTCAGGGCCGAACGGTGTATTGGCGTCGCTCTTATTCTACAATCGCTGAGATCGACTCCTCCGCAATAATCTTGAACTCTTCGCCTTCGATCTTGATGTCGTCTCCCGCGTACTTTGAGCAGATCACCTTTTGCTTGGGTTTGACCTGGTGTGCCTGGATCGTGCCGTTCTCTAGGCGTTTGCCGCTCGAAACTGCGATCACTTCAAAAATCTCCGGCTTCTCTTTGTCTGCGCCGGGGAGGATAATACCGGACTTGGTTTTCTCTTCCGCCTTGACGCCTTTGAGCACCACGCGGCCATCCAGAGGAACAATCTTTGGCATACGATAAAACTTAAAATGTAAAAAGCAGAAGCATTCTAGTTTTAGCACTCTCCTAAGTCAAGTGCCAACCGTCGATTTTTCTCCTCCATCTTCGAATCCAGCTACGCTGTCTTCTTCGATTACGGCGAAAAATCTCCTTTCCCCAAACTATTCATCGCATACCATTTTTTTTGATTCAAGCTTTCTCTTCCGGTCATCACCTTTTCTTCTTCAAGCGTCTCCACTATTTGGGGGCCCCAAATACTTCTTCCTCCGCCTTGAGCATTCGGGAGAGAATCAGAGCGGCTTCGCCTCTGGTCATGCCGGAGCCTGGGCGAAGTTTGTTAGACTTGCTCAGATAACTCTTTTTTGTGGCGAAGCTGACAAAGGGCATGTACCACGCCGTGGCCTCCAGATCTTTGAATTGCCGAAGGGTGTCGCGGTGATTTTTCACGGCGCTGTAGTCCTTCTCCGTGAGCATGGCCATCTTGATGAATTCCACGGTTTTGATTGAGTTTTCAGGTTTGAAGCTGCCGTCGCTGTAGCCCTTCACAATGCCAGCCTTGAACGCATCGATGACCGGAATTGAATACCACGCCTCGGCCTGAACATCGCTGAAGGGAGAGGTGATGGTGAAGCCTCCGGGCCCCTGCTCCTCGACGGGGATACGTTTGGTTTGATAGAGCATTTTCATGGCTTCAGCGCGATTGACGACTTGTTCGGGCTTGAAAGTGCCATCCGGATAGCCCGTGATGATGTTCTTGTCGCTCAGATAAGTGACCGCTTCTTTGAGTTGAGGGGATTTGAGATCAGTGAACTGAAGTGAGGGTAGAGGGTTTAGGGGTGAGGGTTTAGAAATGTTCGTCACTTCGGCTTTCACCTTGAGCTCATCAGCGGTGATCGAACGCTCTTCAATACTTTTCGAAACAATGTTCTGATCATTCACCCGGATCGTTCCCTTGAGCTCCACATTTCCGATATCCACAGCATTCTGACCCGAGTTCAAATTCCCAATCTCGAAGGATTTTTTTGACTCCTGATCATTCGTGTAGGTCCCGATCTTCAGATTAAAAATGCTGCTCCCCATCTTCTTCACCGCGAAATGATAACCCGCTGCGCTGAACGCTTCCTCGCTGTAGAGCGCATAGCGAAGGGGATTCTCAAATTTCCAGAGCCCTGGGATTTTGAAAGAACCGACTGATAGCTCCACATCGTGTCCACTGCTATCGACAAGGACAAGTTTGTTTTCTTGATCGGCTGGCACTTCAATAATTTTCCAGCCATTGATATCCCAATGTGTTGACGAGGCTTCTGGCGGGGTGGAGGTGGCCTGTGCCAAGATTTCAGGAGAAGCTTCACTGCTCGCGATCAGCGTATTTGAAATTCGCTGCCCTTCTGCGATTTCGCTTTTGGTCATGGCAATCTGATCGAGGAATTTTATTCCAGGAGCATCCGTACATTTTTCGTTCCAGGCCGAATAGGCGTAGGGATTGAAGAGAAATTTCTCGGCGTTGTAGTTAAATCCAAGGCGAAAATTATCCGTGCCCTGACCGCTGATTGCGAGGTGTGCTTTCCCGGGAGCTCGATCCGAGAAATTTTCCTGCGCATCGAGACTCACCCCGCCCTGGAGTGTGATGTCATCCAATAGTGGCACATGGATTGTCACTTTGCCGGTCTCGGCATTGACACACGTTCGGACGAAATCTCTGGAGATTCGGCTGCGACTGAGGGCGGAGGCAAGTTCTTTTTCATAGCCCAAAAAATCCAAGGACACCCTGCCGCCCATATCCATGGCGAGCTGATTTTCCGGATGGGTGAACACCGCCCGACCGTCGATGCGGATCGCCACGACTTTCATCTGGGCTCCGATGTCGAGCAAGCCGACAGTTTTGAAATTTCCCATCTGATACACGGCATTGGGATCGTAGCGCAGGGAAGCATTGGCTTTGGCGAGCTCGAGGCCGTAGACCGTGATGCCGGATTTTAATCTCCCCATTATTGCCAGGTCTTTCGGATGAAAAATATGAACCACATGCGCATCGACATCGATCCTCGCGAAATCCCCCGGAAGCTGTACTTCCAGAGGATCAAGATGGATCGAGCCTCCATCATCTTTCAGGTTCACCACGAGCTGGGCATTCACCAGGCCCTGATTTCCCTTCAGCAGATCGGTGGAAAGTATCGAGATGTTGTTCAGCACGCCGCCCTTGAGCACGAGCAGGCCATCCTTCGCCGAGAGATCCATATCCAGGGATGCCAGGCTGACCTGAGGCCACGCTGAATTTTTGCCCCAGGAGGACGGTCGAAATGGATCACTCTTGAGCTTCACCTTGCCCACGAAATCAAAATTGTCGTAAAAAGCGATCGTCTCCGGGACAACTTCCAGGCCTTTGAAGAGTTGAATGTACGTTGCCTTCGCACCCTTGCCAAGGGTTGCATTGCCAATGGAGCTCGCCAGCTTATTTCCGAGCGCCATGCTTTTTTTGTCCAGCTTGGCATTGAGTTTGCCCACACGGCCGAGAATTTTTTCTTTCATCTTCTCGCGAAGGCCTTCAAGAATGGTGATCTGATTTCCCGGCACTTTCCCGATGCCAAAGATCACCTTGCTCTGAGCGCGGGATTTTTGAATATTGAAGACCGGATACACCAGGAGGAGCTCGCCGGAATAGTCAACGAGATTGAAGTCGAGAGGAAAGCCCGTGAGCGCTGATGCGTCAATGCCGATGCCCTTGATGTCGCCGGAAAGGAGCATCGACTGGTCAGGAATATCCAGCGAAAAGAGCGCATGGCCGGAGACGGGATTGATTTTGAGCCCCCCAAGCTTTTGGACAAGCGAGTCAATTGTTTGGCCGAGACGCGTTTCAAAATCTCCTTCCACGACCGCCTTCACGATGGAAAATTGCTTCGCCGAATCTCTCAGAAGGGAGCTGTCGACGGTGGCCTTGCGGATGAAGGGGGAGCTCATGTCGCAGTTGCCCAGCAGGAGTTCTTCGCTTCCAGTCTTATCCTGGACAGAAGAATC
>CAZWLI010000050.1:0-6117 GCA_964634525.1 uncultured Candidatus Peribacteria bacterium
AAAGCCATGGCAAGGCCAATCTGCACATGGGAGGATTGGGGATTGGCCTGGATCTCGCAAAAGGCGAGACGACCACGATCTCACACCGCAACGGCGTCATCGCTTCGCATCCGGATTTTACCGATCTCAAGGGCATCAAGATCCCTTTTTGGGATGAGATCCTTCTGCAGGCAACCCGCATCCAGCAAAAAGTGACCCTCGGCTATCTGGCGGTGGATATCGTCGTGGATGAAACGCTGGGTCCGACACTTCTGGAAATCAATGCGCGCGCCGGCCTCTCCGTGCAGATCGCGAATCTTGCGCCGCTACGAGATCGGCTCGATAGGGTCTCGGGCATCAAGGTTGCTACGCCGGAGAAGGGAGTGCGCATGGCCCAGGATCTCTTTGGCAACAAAATGGAGCGCCGTATTGAGAAGCTCAGCGGCAAAAAGGTGATCGGGATGGATGAAGAGCTGACGATCAATCTGAAGCATGGCACTCACACTGTTCCGGCGCGGATGAATCCGAGTATGAGCAACAACTACCTCGAAGAGGGGATGTTCAAAAGAATCGCCGATTCGATCCATCCGGAGCACCCGGCAACAGTGGAACAGCTGACCCTGAATTACACCCTCGAAGGCGAACGTGGAAAGGCTGTTTTCTTGCCACTCCCTATGGAGGATAAAAAGGTGCAGGCCTTTGTCGGCAAAAAAATTCTCTCTAATTTCTTTCTCGACGTCTCGCGCAGCAGCCTCGAACCCATCAAGGTGCTCCAGCAAGCCGAAGCGGAAAAGGAACCCGCACCGGCCTTCAAATCCTGGCATGTGATCGACAATACCCTTGCCGAGATCGACCAGGCTCTGGCCCTCACGGCCCATCTTCGCCCGCTCAATCTGGAAGAGCAGCGAAAGCTGTTTTTTTCACTGCCCCGCTACGAACCTCAATTTCGCTATCAGGATCCTCCGGACGATTTACTCGAGATCCAGGGAAAGCTCCAGAGCCTGAGCATTGATTCACGAACTCCGCTTGGGCAGCTCTTCGAAGGAAAACGTCAAGAGCTCCTGCACAAAGCTCAGCTCATGGGCGTTGTCGGTGACGATGAGCATTTTCCCGCCATTGCAGAAGCCTTCATGGGCAAAGCCCCTGAAAATATGAAAGAAAAGGCAAAGGAAGCGCTTGATCGTTTCGAAGAAAAATCACGAGTGCCAAAAACGATTTCGTCCAAGAAAGCGGTGGAAGCTTTTCAGGATTTCCTCTCTGAAAAAGGCCTCAAGCGCTGGAGGGCGAAAGAAAAAGAAGGTCTGGTCTCGCGCTGCGGACTTGGCAAAGGCAACACCCTGCTCGTACGGAGGGGGGAAAATTTTTCGGAAAATGATCTCAAAAAACTCATCGCCCATGAGATTGAAACGCATATCTATTGCACGGAAAATGGCAAGCAGCAGCCCTATCAGATCTTCCATCGAGGAACGGCTCAATATCTGAAAACCCAAGAAGGCCTGGCGATCTACCATCAGCATCAGGTGACCGGGAACTGCCTGGGCATGGCCATCCTGGGATTTGCCGCGGTCGAACTTGCCAAAATTCACTCCTTTCGCGAGTCCTTTGAGAAATTAAAAAAATACGTCTCCGAAGAGGAAGCCTGGAAGCTCTGCGTGAAGGTCAAAAGGGGACTCTCGCAGACGCAGAAACCAGGAGCCTTCCCAAAAAATGCCCTCTATTTCTGGGGCTATCAGGAAATTTTGGAATATCTCGAGAAGGGAGGGGAGTGGAAGGACCTTTTCCTCGGGAAATTCAGCCTTCAACAGCTCCCGTTGATCAAAGAAATTGCGGGGGTGAAGGAGGGGAAATATGTTCCGGAATATAGAAAATCCTAAGCACTCTCTTGCAATTGAAGCTTCCCCGACTACACTACTTGAGCTTTTTAGCTTCTTAGCTTTTGAGGACTTTCTAACCAGCTAACCAGCTAACAAGCTTCCGCCAAAGGCGGATCAGCCTCTGGCTGAAACACCTAAAACCTGCCTTATGGTCATCGGCATTCTTTCTTTCCGATCGCGAGCCAAACATTTTACGTATGAAGAAAAACGCCTGGAGGAGGAAGGCAAGAAACGCGGACACGACACGAGACTGCTTCGCAGTGAGATGTTTGTGCTGAGTTTTGACGGCAAAGGTGCGACAGGAGTTCGCCTTGGGAACAAGTCCTTTCCGAAGCTCGATGTGCTGATCCCGCGCGTGACCGTGCTGAAAAATATCCAGCCCAAGATCGCCATGATCAAGCATCTGGAGCTGATGCACGTGCCGATCGTGAATGGCTACGAAAGTATCCTGAAGGCCAAGAGCAAGCTGAATACCCTTCAAATCCTCTCACACTATAGCATCCCCGTGGTGAAAACCGCGGTCGTGAACAATGTGGATTACCTTCATTCGGCGATCAAATATATCGGCCAGTTTCCGATTATCATGAAAACCGCCTTCGGATCCTTAGGTGAGGGAGTAGCGCTGCTGGAAACGGAACGCGGGGCGAAGTCGACCTACCAGCTCATCATGGACAACATTGAGTCGACGAATACCATGCTGCTCCAGGAATACATTGCCGAATCCAAGGGTAAGGATATCCGCATCTTCATCGCGGGCGGCAAATTCATTGCGGCCATGGAGCGAAGCGCGGCGGAGGGAGATTTCCGCTCCAATGTGGGTCAGGGAGGGGAGGGAAGCCCCTACGAGCCGACCAAAGAGGAAATCAACCTGGCGATCAGGGCCACCAAGGCACTCAATCTCGAAGTCACGGGGGTCGACATCATCCAGACGAAACACGGCCCGGCCATCATGGAGGTCAATGCCAACCCGGGCTTCGAAGAGCTGGAGGAAGTGACGAGTGTGAACGTTGCCGAAGCCATCATTCGCTATTCCGTGAAATTTGCGAAGGAGTATGTGCCGAGGTGGTAAGCTCCTTGCCATCCATCATTTCTGTGAGTATGATAGGTGTGTATGATTATGATGTATGACAATGAAGCCAGCCCATCCTCACGGAACCGTTCAAAAAATCAGATTTAATGTCGTTCTTGGGGCAGATACCTTCCGCAGTCTCCGAGAGCAGATTCCTTCCGGATCTCGAAGTCGGCAGGTGGAGAACTGGATTGAGGAAGGTCTCAAGATGTTCAAGCATGGAAGGGCGGTCGAAAATATTCGTCGATTACGAAAGGAAGGATTAAAAATTCCCGATACCGACAAGAGAAGCTCTACTGAAATTCTGCGAGAATTTCGATATTCTCGATAAATGAGCACCTATGACCGGATCTTTTGTCATTGACGCTTCCATTGCTCTCAAATGGTATCTTGATGATGAAGAGGAACATGTGTCAGAAGCTCAGCATGTTTTGGAGTCATTAGGGTCCGAACAGTTTCATGGTTTTGTACCATCTCATTTTTTTGCTGAAATAGCCTCGACGCTGTACAGGAAAAAGCCTGAAATGGCTTCACAATGGCTTGCGGAACTTCTTGAAGTCAATGTGAAAATCCTGCCCTTGAGCCCCACGCAACTTTCAACGTCAGATCGCATTCTCAAAAAATATCCTTCATCGATTTTCTACGACGTTCTGTACCATGCGCTGGCTTTGGATAGAGGAGCAACCTTGGTTACCGCAGATAAAAAATACTATGAACAAACGAAAAAGGAAGGCCACATCATGCTGCTGAAGGATTTTCCAAAAGAGTGACATTAAGAATTTCTTGGTAATTCCCTTGCAATCCGTGATTTTGCAGGTACTATGACCCCTTCCTGAGGGATAATATTGACAAATACAAAAATGTATTGTATCATGATATGAACCCTGAAAAGGGTCAAAAATCCTTTAGCCGCCAGCAAAATGGATGAAAGAAGCTTGAATGATGTCATCGCTCTCCTCGAACGAAGCGAGCGCATCCTCCTCGTCACGCACCGAAAGCCTGATGGAGATGCGATCGGGAGCCTCATGGGTCTCAGCAAAATTCTCCAAATCCTGGGGAAAGAGGTCGTCTCGACCTGCTCGGATCAGGTGCCGGAGCGATTTTCTTTCTTCCCCAATGTCAGCAGTGTTCAGAAAGAAGTGCCCGGAGCCAGGGAATTTGTGGTGACCTTGGACTGCGACAAGACAGAGGTGGACCGACTCAAATACCACCTGGAAGACAACAAAATTCATATTGTCATCACCCCGAAGAAGGGGAGGTTTTTCGAAAAGAATGTGACCTGCACCGAGCGCTCGGATGCCTTTGACCTCATCGTCACCGTCGATGTCGCCGATATCCCGCAGCTCGGCCGCGTTTACGATGAAAACAAAGATCTCTTCACCAGCCTTCCGGTCATTAATATCGACCACCATGCGTCCAACACGAATTTTGGGAAATTGAATATGGTTATTCCTTCGGCCTCTTCGACGTCTGAGATCTTGTATGATCTGATTCAGGCGCTGGAAAAACATTTTCAAAAAGAGTTGATGACAAAAGATGTCGCGACCTTCCTGCTCTCGGGCGTGACGACCGACACGGGATCCTTTCAAAATGCCAACACCACGCCCAAGTCCATGGAAATTGCCGCAGACTTGATGGACAAGGGTGCCTCCCACCAGGACATTATCAAATTCCTTTTCCGGACAAAAAAGCTGCCCACCCTGAAGCTCTGGGGAAAAATTTTAACAAAGATTGAGGTCGACAAAACCCACCGAATCGTGTGGTCCTCCGTCACGCAGGAAGATTTCACCGAGACGGGCACAACTTCTGAAGATACGGAAGGCATCATCGACGAGCTGCTCGTGCATGCTCCCGAGGCCGAGATGGTGGCGCTGTTCAAAGAGGAAAAAGACCTAGCTACCGGACAGGCAGGCATGGCCAGTGTTTCGCTTCGCTCCAAGTCCGGGCAGGTGAGCGTGATGGAGGTGGCAAAACTATTTGGCGGCGGGGGACATGTGCAGGCTGCCGGCATCAAAATGGCGGGCAAGACTCTCCCGGAAGTGATGCCACGTGTCATCAGTGCCATGCAGGACCTCCAAAGAAAACGTCTGAAATTGGAAGAGAAAAAAGAAGAGCCGAAAATTACGCAGGTGCTGGAGGGATACACCGAAGCAATGCCCGAAGAGAAGAGTGTGGCGCCGACCTTGGAGGAAAGGCAGACCTCCACCCCCACCTCCTCCTTGGCAGGAGAAGGGGGGAGAGGGAGTCAAGATATCCATGACAAAACCAAGGCTGCGATTATGGCCGAGCACAGTCAACCAACGAATGGAGCGATGTTTTCGCCTTCGAAATCTATGGGCGGACAGAAGCCAGCAGCAAGAAACCAGTTTCCAACCCCACCGACCCCGCCCACTCCACCAAAACCTCCGACTCCTCCTGCTCCGCCAAAACCAGCAACCAGAGACCAGAGACCAGCTGACCAGTCCGGAGTGATCGTGAAGCCAGCACCAGCACCGCTTCCCAAGGCTCCTGTGGTTCCTCAGGTTCCTAAAGTTCCTTCTTCTGAGCCCACGGTGAAGATTGTGCCACCAGCACCGAAACCGCCCAATCCCTTCGACGACTTCGGCGGACTAACCCCACCAGCAACCAGTAACCAGCCCGCCTCAGGCGGGCAGCCACCCAGCAAACCAGATGCCCCCAAGGATCCCTTCGCCATTGGCGATGATGGGATGACGGATATCGAGCGAGCGTTGGGGGGGTTGTAATTTTTCTTCTGCCATATTTCTTTTCAAACCATTGCTATGTCTCGTGAAGATTCCCTGAAGGATAAAAAAAGTCCGGATGAAAAGCTTATCAGGGAAAAATTGGAAACGATTGTCTCGCTGTTTGAAGAAAAGAACACTCCAGCGATCAAAGCTGTCTTCGTAAGTCTTCGATCTTTTGGCCTGAGCGATGCTGAAATCATATCCCGCATCAGTGAAATCGAGAAAGATCAAGAAAGAATGATTTCCATCGTGCGCTATCTGGTTGAAATGGTTACGGAGCCAAAGATCCCACTCCTTCGTGTCCTGAAGGGAGAGGAGGCGGAAAAAGCGATGGAGAAAATGAGGGAAGTCGCCAGGGATATTTTAGGAAGGAAAGAAGAAAAATCATGAGCTGAGCTCTTCCCAGATTCTGAGCAACAAATCTTCGGATATTCGAAATCCCGCCTTCAGA
>CAZWLI010000051.1:0-5181 GCA_964634525.1 uncultured Candidatus Peribacteria bacterium
CTGGCATTCACACCGTGTATGCCATGACCTTCGATCCGGGATCCAGCGTGAAAAGTCGAGAAACACCAGTGAAAAGTTTCCTGGTTGAAAAAAACCGCATGGCCCTCATGCTCTCCTTCTTTGATCTGCAAACCACCCTTCTGACGCTGATCGTGCTCTTCTTAACCCTCGTGCTCTTCCTTATGCGCCGTCACAATCCGCAGCCGTGGTCTGATGTGAATCCGTAGAAAATAAAGGCACAACGTTCTTCTTTACTTTACCAAGGTGAACTTGAGAATTGATAATTGAAAATTTTTCTGCGATAAAGAGAGGGTGCAAAACGAATTTATTTTCAGCATATTATGTTATTTCTGATCCTCGGCCCCTCCGGTGTTGGCAAAGGCACGCAGATTGAGCTTCTGAAGAAGCGCCATCCGGAGTTTGAATTTCCCAAATCCGTGACCACGCGCAAAATGCGCCCGGGAGAAGCCCAGGGGAAACCCTACCATTTCATCACGGACAAAGAATTCGATCAGCATATCAGCCACCACGACTTCCTCGAATGGGCGAAAGTCCATGAAGCCGCACGGTATGGGACCTTGCGAAAACCCATTGAAGACGCTCTGAAGGCTGGAAAGACCGTGATCAAAGAGCTCGATATCCAGGGACTTCTGAACATCAAGAAAACCCTGACCGAAGGCCATCATGAGCTTGTTGGAAAAAATCTGAGAAGTATTTTTCTCATGCCCTTCAGCGAAGAAATTCTGATTCAACGCATCACACGACGAGGTGGCATCAAAGAAGTGGAGCTCAAAGCCCGCCTCGAGAGCGCACGTAACGAAATTGCAAAGGCAAAAGAGTGCGATCACATTGTCGAAACAACGAAAGACGATTCGATTGAGCAGGTCTACAGCAAAATTGTTAAATTGATAAATTGTTAAATTCTGCAATACTCAACACACAAAAAAACTCTAACCGCCTGTAAGATGCTGTACGACAGTATTATCATCGGCTCCGGTCCTGCCGGATTAACCGCTGCCATCTACAACGCACGAGCCAACATGAAGGTGCTCTGCATCGAAGGGCAGGTTCCCGGCGGACAACTCATGATCACCACGGAAGTGGAGAATTACCCCGGCTTCCCGAAGGGCGTCACGGGCCCGGATTTGATCCAGCTCATGCGAGACCAGGCCGAACGCTTTGGCACACAGTTTGTGACCAAGGATGTTCTGAAGGTTGATTTCAGCAAGCCCGTGAAGAAAGTCTTCACCGACCAAGAGACCTTTGAAAGCAAAACCGTCATTATCGCCACCGGAGCGAAAGCCAAATGGCTCGAGGTGCCAGGAGAAAAGAAATTTCAGAATAAAGGTATTTCCGCCTGCGCCACCTGCGACGGCTTTTTCTTCAAGGGTAAGAAAATCATCGTGATCGGCGGTGGGGACACGGCCATGGAAGAAGCGACCTTCCTAACCAAGTTCGCCGAGAAGGTGACGATCGTCCACCGTCGTGATGCTCTTCGCGCCAGCAAGATCATGCAGGATCGCGTGAGAAATAATCCGAAAATTGATTTCATCTGGGATACCACGATCGAAGAATTCAAGGGCACGACGAAGCTTGAATCCGTGACCCTTCACAACCTCAAGACGGATGAACGAAAGGAGATGCCCATTGAAGGCGCATTTCTCGCCATCGGCCACACGCCATCAACAGAAATTTTCAAAGGACAACTCGAGCTGGATGAAAAAGGCTACCTGCTGCGTACGGAAAACAGCATGACTTCCGTAGCGGGTGTCTTTGCTTCCGGCGATGCCTACGACCACCGCTACAAGCAGGCCATCACCGCTGCGGGCTACGGATGCGAAGCGGCGATAGATGCTGAACGATGGCTTGAGGATAATTCCCATCTCTTCCAAGGCTGATATCTGCTCATTGAGCGGAGTCCGCCTGTGGAGGACGAAGCGGCGATAGATGCCGAGCGGTGGCTGGAAGAAAATTCCAAATTATTTTAGATTCCTTCTCATCTTCGCTTTTTCAAGCCTCATCTTCACGTGCTTGAATTTTTCTTCGCCTCTCGGTGAACGTTCTTTTTCGAGGTTTTTGCTCTGGTGCTCATAGTGAATCACCCTGCCGTTGATCGCGGTCTGATCATGTCGGATCTGCTGATCATCAGCGTCATCCAGAGATTCAATCGCTGACGCGAGAGTAGTCTCGACCTTCGCTTCTCCGTTTTTCAAGGCCAGATTAATATCGCCGTTTAATTTTTCCACCAGGTCCTGCTCAAAGGCAAGACGGTCTTCGAGAAGATCTTTCCCATCGGACAGCAGCACGGGACCAACATCCGGCAGGGAAATCTCGAGAAAGGAATCATCCGTACCGGGAGAAAGACTAGAAGCCGTGGAAACAATCGGTGCTAAGCTCGGAACCGGGAGAAGAGGAAGACTCTGAGCCCTTTGATGAATCTGATGACGAGCACGAGGTTTTTTCTGCAATTTCACTTTTTGCAGCAGCGGCCCGGACTTCTGAAAAAAATCCTTGTGACGCACGATTCTGCCTTCGATGGTTTCCTTCATAGCCTTGAGCCTCGTGGGGTCCTTTGTCTCATCAGCGACCAAAAAAGCCAGATCGACCTGCTCGGTGGCGCGGTTCAGCGTCTCGACCAGAATGCCGTCAAGCGCAGAAGTGCTGACAGCGCCATCCTCAGCCAAGGCAGGCTGAATCCAGGAAAGATTTTCCCCTTCTCGGCGCGCGAGAATAGTGTTGACCTCATCATAGCGCCGATCACTCAGCACTAGATGATAGTCCATGCGTTGCTCAGGAGCTGCGCTGGCGGGATAGAAAAATGTCTCCAACTTGTCCTTCACCGGATAAAGAAGATCTCCCTGTACGACGGCCGGACTCTCGTAGGCATAGGCGGATACGGCAAAAAGAAGAAGGAAGGCCGCCAACGGAGCCGCCACCAGCTGACGGATCACCATCATGAACGGTGAAACCCCCGCAAGCTCACGGGTTGCGCGCTTAAGCCTTCTCTTCAGGCGAAAATCTGCCATGAACGACATCTTCTTCTTCGGAAGATCTCGCAGGGCTTCTTCGAAATGTTGTTCCAGCAAGTTCATAGTTTAGGTTCTAGGAGCTTAGATTAGTGGATTCATCACCGCGTACTGTTTACGCATTTTTTCAATCGCGCGGTGGACGATGACGCGGACGGTGGGTTCCGGTCGCCCGACGGTATCGGCAATGTCTTTCATGGCAAGCTCCTGATGATAGCGCATCAGGAGAATCTCTTTTTCTTCATCGGACAGAGCCTGGAGGAGTTGCTCGACTTCTTCCGTGGCCACCCGACGAGAAAGGCTGGATTTCGCATCGCTGCTGCTTTCCACAATGTTTTCGACATCATCGAGATTCACGGTGGTGCGATCCTTTCGGAAATGATCGATGAGATGATTGTGGGCAATGGCAAAGATCCAGGCTTGAAAACTTCGCTCAGGATTGTAGCTGTCAAATTTTTTCAAAGCCTTCAGGAAGACGTCGGCGGTCAAATCTTCGGCAACCGCTTTATTCCTTCCAGAACGATAGTACAAGTACGAAAAAATCTTGTGCTTGTACTGATCGTAGTAGGCTTGAAAGTCAGAAAATTGCATCATGAAGAGCTGGTTTTCTTTGTTCTAGCCTATCATTCCACGAAAGAACTTTCAAAGATCTCAGCAGTTTATACGAGAAAGGTGGAAAAATGTTGCAGAGCATCGTATACTCTACAAGCTTTTATTCAAAAAATATGGTAAGAAAATTTTTTCCCATCCTTTTGACCCTCCTCTTTATGACTGCCTGCTCTTCTGCCAGCACGAAAAACCCCACCACAACCATCGAGACTACGAAAGGCACGATTGTGCTGGAGCTCTTTGCCGACAAAGCTCCGAAAACCGTTGAAAACTTTGTCGAGCTGGCACGACAGCAGAAATATGATGATGTGCCTTTTCATCGCGTGATTAAAAATTTCATGATCCAGACCGGAGATTTTACGAATAAAAATGGGACTGGAGGCTACAGCGCGAAGGGTGAGGACACCATGCTCAAAGACGAATTCGGCAAAGGCCTTTCCAATGTGCGCGGCACCATCAGTATGGCCAACGCCGGACCGAATACCAACGGAAGCCAATTCTTCATCAGCGTGCGCGACAACACCTACCTGGATGGGAAGCATCCGGTCTTTGGCAAGGTGATCAGTGGCATGGACGTGGTGGACGCTATTGCCAACAGCGAAACAGGCCCCAATGACCGACCACTCAAGGAAATCCTCATGAAGAAGGTCACGGTGAAGGAGTAGATTCAGGGTGGTTATTTGACTTTTCTTCCCAAGAATAATAGACTAAGCTTAGCTAAGTCTTTATTTACGAATTTATGAAAAAAGTCAATATCCACGAGGCAAA
Source organism: uncultured Candidatus Peribacteria bacterium (assembly GCA_964634525.1). GTDB lineage: Bacteria > Patescibacteriota > Gracilibacteria > JAUYGZ01 > JAUYGZ01 > CAZWLI01. The sequence goes on from CAZWLI010000051.1 coordinate 4,404, forward strand.
ATCTACGCTTTCGAAGCTTATTGCTGACGTGGAAACAAAGGGAGTCACGATTGTCCTTTGCCGCGCCGGGAAACCCGTTGCCAATCTTGTTCCGGCAAACAAGAAACTCCACAATCCTCTTCTTCAGCACCCTCTTTTGAGGAAGGGTAAAATTTTGTATGACCCTACGGAACCTTTGACAGAAGATGAATGGCCCTCAAGATATCGATAACGTTTCATCATGATCCTTCTCGATACTTGCACAGTTTTATGGCTCACTCTCGATCAATCCGGTCTTTCTGACGGAGCAAAAAAAATTCTTCAAGAGCATCCCGATGATCTGGCTGTTTCAGCAGTCTCTGCACTTGAGATAGGAGTGAAATATAGCAAGAAGAAGTTAAAACTTCCTCTTGCCGCAACACCTTGGTTTTTCCGTATTCTGGAGCATCATAATATAAGGGAAATTCCCATGACGAGCCTTATTGCCCTCCGGTCGGCTGAGCTCCCCGACCACCATGCCGACCCAGCCGATCGCCTGCTCATTGCCACCGCCATGATGTATCAATGCCCTATCCTAACTCCGGATTCTCACATCAAAAAATATAGCGAGGTGAAGGTTATGTGGTGATGTGGTGTCCGTTTTTCGGGGTACAGATCAATGGTTGAGAACATTGTACGCTGCTCGAACCTACTTTGAAAAATCTTAGCAGTTGCGAGAATTGTGGTCCGAAGTGAAGTGAGGCTGAGCTCCGAAAAGCCGAATGGAACGAAGGACGCCGTGAGAGAAAAATGTTTCATT
>CAZWLI010000052.1:0-10395 GCA_964634525.1 uncultured Candidatus Peribacteria bacterium
GAAAATCTTGCCCTCCAATCTCTCTCGCTCGAATATCTTTGCACGGTGTCCCCTCTCGCCGGAGTCGTTCCTCGAGAAGCTGTCGGATATTGGAGACACGCGTGCCCGCCTCAATCTTGTCAGAGGGAATGTCACGTGCTACCCGATCAATACGACACCACTCGGGAACGGATTTGAGATTTTCGAGAAGAATTTCTTCCAAAGTTTCATCATCATACGGTTTAAAATCCCCTCTTCGATACTGCACCGCGAGCGAAGTTCCTGGGATCACCACGCAGGGATAAATCTTCAGATAATCCGGCTGGTACAGCGAATCGGTAAATAATTCGCCAATCATCCGCTTGTCGAGTTCGATCGACGATCCCGGAAGGTTCGGCATCATATGATAGCCGATCTTGAAACCCGCGTCCTTGAGCAGTCTGGTCGCATCCTTCACGGACTGAAGATCATGCCCACGCCGGGTCAGCTCCTGCACGCGATCATCCGTGGTCTGCACCCCCATCTCCACTTTCGTCACCCCAAGCCTTCGCAGCTGCCGAATTTCTTTCTCATCAATAAAATCCGGCCTGGTTTCGATGTTGATTCCAATACAGCGAACTTCCGCGGTCTCATTATCCTCAATCGCCTGCAGCAGAGTGATCGATTTTTTTGCATGACTCCTGATCACCACCTTGTTCACGTACTCGGTACCATACCGACTGATGACTTTTGTTTTAACTATCTTTTCTACACCGGTTTTATTACCAATATCTTTGAGAGGCTTTGTGGGCGCCACGCGGAGGAGTGCATGCACTCCGAGCATGGCGGGGCCGCGCCTTGAGAAGATATTGGTAAAAAAACCATAGTCGTTCATCGCCTGAAGCGTCCTCTTCACAAACCAGGTCTGATACTGCTTCGGATAGCTGCTCCAGGTGCCGCCAAGAATTCGGAGCTCCACCTTCGAGACCTCATGCCCCTCCATCTCGAGCGCCTTGAGGCGCACGTACACCTGAGAATAGGGATCGAATCGCTGGCGGAAACCTCGCTGAGCAGCAGGCTGACTCGGAAGATAGCTCTTTGGCATTCTCACATCCGTCGGGCAATACGTGCACTTGCCGGGGCAAGGCCAGGGCTTGGTGATCACCGTCACCGGCGCTACCCCGCTCATGGTGCGCACACGGCGCTTCTGAATCAAGCTCAGAAACTCTTCATTCGGCTCTATTTTTCCTTCCTTCACGAGATCCGCATACGCTTTTACAAAATAGAGATTGTGAAAGATCTTCCCGTGATGCCGCTTGATGACCTGATTGCGAAATTTCTGAAACTCCTGACGATTTTTAAAACTCTGTCGAATTGCTTCGACAATAATCGTCCTCGCCAACTTCTGATGATCCGCTACATTGATCTTCGAAAAATCCATAGTGAGGTAGAACTGTTGAGACCGTAAGGTCTATGAAGACTATGAGAAGAAGGTAGCCCTATCCCAGAGCAACCACCGACACCTCCACCAACGCGTCTTTGGGAAGCCGTGCGACCTGCACCGTCTCTCGGGCTGGAGGCCCGTCGGGGAAAAAAGAACCATAGACTTCATTGAAGACCGCATAATCCTTCATGTCCTGGAGGTAGCACGTTGCCTTCACCACCTGGGCGAAGTTCGAACCCGCAGCTTCAAGAACGGCTTTGAGATTTTCCATCACCTGCTGTGTCTGCTCCTGGATGCCGCCCGAGACCATGGCGGAGGTGACCGGATCAAGCCCCACTTGTCCGGAGCAAAAAATAAATCCATTGGCCTTCACGGCCTGACTGTAAGGCCCGACAGCTTTCGGGGCAGCGGGAGATGAGATGATGGTCTTCATATTGAGAGAATTGTAAATCTGGAAGCGAGCCTAAAATACATCACAAATCCACATTCTTGCAACCTTGAGGAGTACCGAAAAAAACCTGATCCTGCTAGAATTCCGCGGTACCTTTATCCTTTATCTTTTTTCTATGTGTGAAGGTAAACCCTGTGCCGGCGGCATGGTCGCCCATATCCTGCTCGTGGTCGGTGGTCTCAACTGGGGCATCCTCGGCCTTGGTGGGTTTCTCGGCAAGGACAACTGGAATGTTGTCAATCAGCTTCTCGGCTCTTGGCCACAGGTGGAGTGGGTCGTCTACCTCCTCGTCGGTCTTTCTGCCGTTTGGGGTCTCGTGTCGTGCGTGAAGTGTTGTGGGGGAATGTGCAAGAAGTAATTGAATTAAAAAATGAACGAAAAGGCGATGCGAAGAGATTTGCATCGCTTTTTTTTATTGCTCCTTAAACCCTTCACTGGAGAGCGTTGCCTTTTTATCTGCTCCCAAGGAATAAACTTTCCGAGAAGGGTCGAGTGTCTTGAAAGGCGAGGATAAAGCTTTTTTTCGTATTGATCGCTTGGTCCGTGTGATACACTCCTGCCCTTATTAGCATGGCCTTATGCCATCGCAGGAAACCATCGCGAAAACAGTTCTGGAGGGACTCTTGGAAGCAACCCCTGACTGGGATTCCGTCTCTTCCCTGACGCAGGATCTCCTCGAACGCTTACCAACTGCAGCAGCCCTTGCGGTCATCGAGTACTTGGAGCTATGGTATGGGGTGAAAAAGAGGACTGAAGATGTGATCCGAGGTGTTCGGCAAGAGGCGAAAAAGACAATGGGAAGGGAGCCAAATGCAGAAGCATTGGGGTGGCGTTTCGTAGTAAGAGCTGGAGCCCAATTGCCGAAAGGAAGAGTGGAGTACCATCAAGAGCAGGGGTATATTGCTCTGACGTGTTATACTTCCGGTGACTACAGGAGGATCCATGAGGCACTCGCTCATGCGGATTATGTCGCGAGTGGAGGTTTTTTCATGAGCAGCGGTGTGAGCCCTTTTTTAGCCCCTCTCGTCGTTTATAATCGACCTCCCTCTACTGAAACGGTGACCCACGAGCGCCGGCATTTTTTCAACGATCTTCAACGCGATCGCATGATTGCTGCTGAGAGAAGAATCTCAGACAACCATGTTGAGGCGAGAGCCCACATCAAAGATGAAGTCATTGCTTTTTTTGAAGATGGAAGGGGGAAAATGGTCGGAGAAATTTTGAGAGGCTCACTGTACAAAGACCTTTTTGAAAATTTTTCTGAGGAAGAGCGATGTGAAGTAATTCAAATTCTTTATCAGATAAGCGCCATATGTCATGATTTCTCTGAATGGAAAAAGGATGTGAGAATACGACGGATGATCGCGCATGATCTGCTCAATGTGCCGCTGAGAGGAGTGCCGGGAATTCTGATGAGAATTGGTAGTGATTTTAGAAAAGTGCACCAGCTGATGAAAGCCGAGCTCATGAAGCGTTGCCCGAAAGAGCTGGTGGAAGACGGGATGCGATCTTTCAGCTCTGATTTACTGCCTTTGCTAGAAGACACTTTTCCCGTTTCTGAGACGGTTCATGCTTCGGTTCGAAAAGCAGCCAAGGAGCTCATCACAGCGATTCAGCGCCTCTGCTATGGACCTGAGGTATTTCTGAATGGAGATGTCCAACAAAGAGCTCTGTCTGGCTTTGAAAATCAGCTTGATTCTTTTTATCGAGCCATTGCTCAGGTCAAAAGAAATGGTGTTTTGTTACCGCATTGCTGGAAAGACCCTGAAAGCCGTTTGCCCCGGAAAAAAGTTGATCAGGTACGGAACGTCATCCTGAAAAGCCTCTCTCTGATGCCTCAAGAAACGATTGACGCTCTTTTTGTCCAGCATTGTACAGAAAGAGCTTCTCAAAGAATTCTTGAAAGGCAATTGCTGGATGAGCTCACCGCAAAAGCAAAGCAAGCAGCTCCGAGGCTTGGAATACATCTTGAGTTCATCGGATATGAGCAGCACGGCATTATGAAACTGAACTGTTCTCTCTCTGATCGAAAACAGAGAAGAACGAATGCTGAGTTCTCTCTCACGCCCTCGGGGAAAAAATACTCCTGGAGTGAACAAAAATAGATACGTGCCTAAATTTTCGCTTGACGAAGACACGGATGCTCGCTAAATTGTCCAAGCTTCCCCGAAAGGGGAACGGTTATGTTTTGCCCGCCTCAGGCGGGCGGTGCTGAAGATTCGTTACGATCCGCCTCGGCGGACAGAATCCACCAGCAACCAGAAACCTTCTAACCAGCAGCGACTATGTCCGGCCTCATTGGCAAAAAAATCGGTATGACACGCGTGATCCAGGAGGATGGGAAGATGATTCCCGTCACTGTGATATCCGTGCCTGACGCAACGGTCACTCAAGTCAAGACCGCTGAAAAGGACGGCTACAACGCCGTTGTTCTTGGCGTTGAGCCACTCAAAAAACCGACCAAAACCAAAAAATTCGCAGCCGTGAAGGAATTCGCCTTTGAGCCAGCGCCCGCAAAGGATTCGCTGCTGACCATTGAACTGCTGAAAGAAATAAAAGAAGTCTCGGTGTCGGCTCGAAGCAAAGGTCGAGGATTTACCGGCGTGGTGAAGCGATATCACTTCGCAGGGGGCCCCGGTTCTCACGGTCACGCTGGCAAAGCCAAGCATGGCGGTATCCGAAAGACCGGTTCTGTCGGAGCCCGTGCCAAGCCTGGTCGTATCAAAAAGGGAAAACGCTTCCCCGGTCGTCACGGATTCCACACGTTTACGCTCCACCATGTTCCCGTGGTGAAAGTCGATAGCGAGCACAAGCTCCTGGCCATCAAGTCCCCTGTTCCGGGCGCACCGGGAACTCCGGTGTACATTCGATTCTAGGGCAATTCCTAAGAATCCTAACGACCTAAAGTTCCTACCTTCTTACTTCCTACTTCCTACTTCCTGTCCCTCCATGCGTTTCGATCTCTACACTCAAGCCGGCAAGAAAAAGGGTGATATGGAAGCCAGCGATGAAATCTTCGCCATGGAGCCGAATGCCCTGCTCGTGGCTCAAGCCCTCAATCGCCAGCGAGACAATGCTCGACGCGGGACGGCACACACGAAAACACGCGGTGAAATAGCCTTTACCACAAAGAAAGTTTACGCTCAAAAGGGCACCGGAAGAGCTCGCCATGGGGCCAAGTCCGCGAACCTCTTTCGAAAGGGGGGTGTTACCTTCGGCCCTCGTTCCAATCGAAATTGGAAAACGATGATGCCCAAGAAAATGCGCCGAATAGCCCTTTTCTCCGCTCTCAGCAGCAGAGCGCAAGAACAAGCTATTTTCTGTCTGGATGCTTACGAAGGAGAAATGAAGACCAAGAGCTTCATCACCATGATCAAAAATCTTCCCCCGCTGAAGGAGAAAAGAAATGTCCTCGTGGTCATCCCCGAAAAAAATCAACTGCTCGAAAAATCCGCCCGCAACATCCCCACTGTCAAGACCCTCCTCGCTTCCTATCTCAATATCGCCGATGCTCTCAAGTATGACTCGCTCATGTTTGTTGGCGATGCGCTGAAGAAGACGGAAGAAATATTTTTAGCAAAAAAATAATGGTTGAGAGATTTTTATCAACGGAAAAAAGCTTCAATGCTAAGGATAAGGGTGTGTGGACCTTCGTGGTCGGTCATGCTATGAGCAAGCCCGAAATCAAGAAGGCTGTCGAGGAGCTCTTCGGCGTCAGCGTACAAAGCATCAATATTACGGTCCGTGGAAAAAAGATCCGTCGTGTCGGGGGAAGTCGCTTTATCACCCGCCGTCACAAGAGCAAGATTGCCCGCATCCACCTGAAGAAAGACTCCAAGAAAATGGATCTCAACAAACTTAATAAGTAAGTCCTCTTTCCTACCTTCCTACTTCCTACCTCCTGCCCTGTGCCCATTCGCACCTACAAACCAACGACCCCAAGCCGCCGAGCAATGACTTCTCTGACGTATGAGGAAATCACGACGGATCGACCGCACAAAGCGCTCGTGAAACGCATGAAGCGCGCTGCTGGCCGGAATAATCGGGGTATCATTACCTGTCGCCACCGGGGCGGAGGCAACAAACGAAAGTACCGCCTGATTGACTTCAAACAAAAGGATAATCATGGCATTTACGGTAAAGTTTCGACGGTTGAATATGACCCGATCCGCTCGGCTTTCATCATGCTGGTGACCTACAAAAATGGGGACAAACGCTACCTGGTTGCTCCGGAGGGCATTAAGGTCGGACAAGAAATCATCACCGGTTCAAAAACCAAAATCCGTCTTGGGAATCGTCTCCAGCTCCAACATATTCCCACCGGCTTCGATATCTTCAACATTGAAATGGTTCCGGGCTGCGGAGGTCAGGCGGTGAGGTCCGCTGGCAACAGCGCCAAAATCATTGGCTCCCTCGGAGATTTTGCTCAAGTGGAAATGCCCAGCAAGGAGCTTCGAATGATTCCAAAGATGTGCTACGCCACCATTGGCCGCGTTTCCAATCTTGACCACAACTTGGTCAATATCGGAAAAGCTGGCCGTAATCGTCACCGTGGCAAAAGGCCCCACGTGCGAGGGAAGGTCATGAACCCCTGCGATCACCCGCATGGCGGCGGTGAAGGTAAAAATCCTATCGGCCTGAAACATCCGAAAACCCCCTGGGGCCTTCCGGCCCTCGGAAAACTCACGAGAAATAGAAAGAAAAACTCAAACCGCTTGATCATCCGCAATAGAAAAGGAAGAATGCTGATCAAGCTCACCTAGTCTAGCTCTAGCCAGTAACCAGCTAACCTGTTCCCAGAAGGGATTGCGCTCTCCTCGGCAACAATAGCTTCCGCTATTCTTGCCTCGGAGTCCTTCGCTCCCTCGCTTGCCTCCGGCAAGCTCGTCCGCTTCAGACCGCTTATCTCACATCTCTCTATGTCCCGCTCTCTCAAAAAAGGCCCATATGTCAGCCCGCTGCTCGTGAAAAAAATTGCAGCTATGGGGGGTAAAAAACACCCCATCAAAACCTGGGATCGCAGCTGTTCTATTGCACCGGAATTCGTGGGTTTCACCATCGCAGTCTACAATGGAAAACAGCATATCCCGGTCTTTGTGACGGAGAATATGGTTGGTCACAAGCTGGGAGAATTCTCCCCGACTCGACGTTTCCGCGCCCATGGTGGCAATCGCCCCGCAGAAGCTGCGACAGCATCCGCCTAAATTCAAGATCCTCACTGCCTAAGCACCTAACTTCCTGTCGTGATCGCCAAACTCAATAACGCCCGGATTTCACCGCTCAAGACCAACCTCATCGCAGGCTTGGTCCGAAGAATGAACGCTGTCGAAGCGCTGAACATTCTGAAATTTACACCAAAAAAGGCGGCGAAAGTGCTCTACAAAGTGATCGCCTCTGCCATCGCCAATGCCACGAATAACTTTGGTCAGAAAAAAGAAGATCTCATCCTCAAATCAATCATCGTGAATCAGGGCACCACGCTCAAAAGGATGATACCAATCGCCCGTGGCGCATCCCATCCAATCCTCAAAAAAAACAGTAATATCATCGTCGAACTCGCGGTCACCGCTCCACAAAAAGTAAAGAAACGGACGACTGAAGAAATAAAAAAGAAAGCTCCAAAGAAATCCTAACATTCCTACCTCTTATGGGCCAAAAAGTCAACCCCAAGTCGATTCGCCTCCTCATCACCCACCAATGGCCGGGACGATGGTTCGCACGAAAGCGAAAGTATAGTGAGTTCGTCGTGCGTGACGTAAAACTTCGTCGCGAGATCCAGGAACTTCTCCCGGATTCTGGCATTAGCAAAATTGAAATTGAGCGTTCAAATAAGAAGCTTTCGGTTGCGATCAATACGAGTAAGCCCGGTATTATCATCGGCAAGCAGGGAGATAAGCTTGAAGAATTGAAAAAAAAACTTGAGCATAAATTTGGGGAGCATCTTGACATCACGATCCGTGAAATCAAAAAACCAGATCTGGACGCCCAAAACGTCGGAGATTCCATTGCCTCGCAAATCGTACGCCGCATTGCCTATCGTCGCGCGGCAAAGCAAGCCGTTCAGAGATCGATCGATGCTGGCGCGATCGGTGTTAAAGTGCTCGTTTCCGGACGCCTCAATGGCGTTGATATTGCCCGCCGTGAATATTTCAAGCAGGGGAATATCCCACTGCATACCTTCCGCGCCGATATTGACTTTGCCAAATCCACAGCTTCCACGACCTATGGTGCTATCGGTATCAAGGTGTGGATCTACAAGGGAAATATCTATAAGACCGATAAAATTGTTTAGCGACGCCAATACGCCGTTCGGCCCTGAGCTCACGGTCGAAGGACGGATCCTACGAATTGAATTCCTAAACCCTGCCTTCCTAACAACCTAAGAGCCTAAATTCCTCTCCATGCTCACTCCAAAAAAGCAAAAATACCGAAAAGCACACCGTAATCGCGGCGGCCTGAAGGGCATCGCCACGCGTTGCAACAGGGTGTCCTTTGGAGATTTTGGCCTCAAGACGACTATGAAGGGAGAAATCTCTTCTCGGCAGATTGAATCCGCGAGAAAAGCGATGACGTCCTTTACCAAAAAAGGTGGTAAACTCTGGATCCGCATCTTCCCGCATCAGGCCATTACGCAAAAAGCGGCCGAAGTGCCCATGGGCTCGGGAAAGGGTTCGGTTGAGTATTATGTCGCTCGTGTGAAGCCCGGCACCATGCTCTTCGAAATCGCAGGCGTCACCGAGTTGGAGGCCAGAGAGGCTTTTACCCTCGCCGGTCACAAGCTGCCCGTAGACTGCAAATTCTCCAAGCCGTATATCCAATAAGTATGCCATTCACCAATCCCCAAGATCTCAAGGCCATGGACATGAAGGCCCTTGCCAAAGAGCTGGCTCAAACGCGAAAATACCGCGCGTCACTCAAATTTGAAAACAAACAAGGAAGTCTCAAGGACCCCTCCCAGATCAAGAAAGCCCAGATTCACATCGCCCGCATCAGCACTGCTATGTCCTCCCTCCTACTTCCTAGCTCCTGATTCATGAGAACTAAAACAGGCATCGTTACCTCGACGAAAATGCAAAAAACCATTGTCGTAAAGGTTGAGACGTCCAAAACCCATCCGAAATACAAGAAGCGCTATCACGTGAGCAAAAAGTATTACGCTCATGATGAAAATGCGGCAGCGAAAGATGGGGATAAGGTTACGATTGTCGAAACGCGCCCTCTTTCCCGCTTGAAGCGATGGAACCTTGTCGAAGTGAATGGAAACAATGTTGAAAGCAAAATTCCTGCACTGAATTCCTAAGTTCCCCCGCCTCAGGCGGGCCTAACCTCCTACTTCCTACTTCCTGCTTTCCATGCTCCAGCAGCAATCCATGACCATCGTCGCCGACAACACCGGCGCAAAAACCGCCTTCATCATCAAAGTCCCAGGCTCATCTCGAAAGCGCTACGCAACCATTGGCGACCGTGTCATCTGCTCGATCAAGGCCGCATCGCCGCGAGGACAGGTGAAGAGAAAGTCCATTCAGGACGCCGTGATCGTACGCACCCGAAGAAACTTCCATCGAAAAGACGGCTCAACGATTCGTTTCGACGACAATGCGGTGGTGATTATCGACAAAGAAAAAAATCCAGTCGGAACGCGTGTGTTCGGCCCCATGCCACGAGAACTCAAGGACATGGGATATCAAAAAATTATCTCCTTAGCCCCCGAAGTTGTATGAAGCTAAAAGTCAATGACCAGATCATGGTGATCGCCGGCAAACACAAGGGGAAAACCGGGAAGATTCTTCGAACCTTTGAGGAGACAAACAAGATAATCGTCGAAAAGGTAAACATGCAGACGGATTACAAAAAAAAGTCCCAAAATGCTCCTGGCCAAAAAGTACAAAAAGAAGGGGCCATCGACGCATCCAATATCATGATCCTCGATCCCAAGACAAAGAAACCAACGCGCATCGGCTACCGCTTCCTCCCCAGTGGCAAAAAAGAAAGGTTTGCAAAGAAAAGCGGGATTTCTCTCTAACTTTTTCCATGAAAGACTACAGCAAACATATCAAAGAAGTTGTCCTCCCCAAGGTCAAAGAAGAGCTCAAGCTCAAAAATGTCATGGGCGTGCCAACGTTGAAAAAAATTATGGTCAGCGTCGGAATCGGAACGCGAATGAAGGTCAACAAGGACTACTCCGACATCGTCGATAATGTCGCGGCGATCACCGGGCAAAGGCCCGTTGTGACGATGTCCAAAAAAGCCATTTCCAATTTCAAGCTTCGCGCCAACTTCCCTTCAGGAGTCGTGACGACCCTGCGAAGGAAGAAAATGATTCACTTTTTCAACCGACTCGTCAATGCTGCATTCCCTCGTATTCGAGATTTCCAGGGATTTAATCCGAAGGGATTCGATGGCCATGGCAGCTATAGTGTTGGTATCCGCGACTGCAGCATCTTTCCGGAAATCACCCTGGATGATCTTGGCAAAACTCACGGTCTCAATATCACGATCGTCACAAGCGCCAAAACAGATGAGCCTGCGCGCTCGCTCCTGA
>CAZWLI010000053.1:0-9118 GCA_964634525.1 uncultured Candidatus Peribacteria bacterium
TGGATTTTTATTTTGATTATGCGCCCAAATTAGGAAAGGAAATTAAGTTGAAAACACATGATTTCATTATTTATGCATATTCAAAATTTTTCAACGCCAAACTTATCACTTTTGATAAAAAGCTTAAAAAAATCTTTCAAAAATCCAAGTGAAAAAAACTTTTTCCAAGCAGATGCGAGACAAGCGCTCCGAAGCGGAGGGAGCCGGCCAAAGGCGGGATCCGAAGCGAAGAGAGCGAAGTTCCTTCTCCATCACCACCGCCATTCCGTACGTCAACGGTCCACCGCACATCGGCCATGCCCTGGAGTTTTGTGAGGCGGATGTCATTGCGAGGTATCACCGCTTGCAGGGAGAGGAGGTATATTTCCTGACCGGCACCGATGAACATGGAACGAAGATTGTTCAAACGGCGGAGAAGGCCGGACTTCCGGTGAAAACCTTGATTGATCAGAACGTGAAGAAGTTTCAGGATATGCTGAAGCAATTTGGCATCAGCTATGACGATTTCATTCGCACGACCGACAGGAAACGCCACTGGCCATCCGCCCAGAAACTCTGGAAGGAGATGGAGAAAAAGGGCGATATTTACAAGGGAAGCTACACGGGGCTGTACTGTGTGGGTTGCGAAGAATTTAAGCTGGAAAAAGATCTTTTCAAGGGACTGTGTCCGAATCATGACAAGGCTCCGGAGCGAATTACCCAGGAGAATTATTTTTTCCGTCTTTCGAAATATTCCAAAAAAATTGGACAGATTTTGAAGAGCAAAAAAGTAAAGATTGTGCCGGAATTTCGAGCTCACGAAATCATCGCGATGTGTGATCGAGGATTGGAGGATACGAGTTTCTCAAGACCGAAAGAGCAGCTTTCCTGGGGCATTCCCGTGCCAGGAGACAGCAGTCAAGTGATGTACGTCTGGTGTGATGCGCTGACGAACTACATCTCCGCGATGGACTATGTGAAGAAAGGGAAGAAATTCAAAAAATTCTGGCCCGTGGACGTGCACGTCATCGGCAAGGACATCCTTCGCTTCCACGCCGGTATCTGGATCGGCATGTTGCTGTCAGCAGGTATTCCTCTGCCAAAGGCCGAGCTGATCCACGGCTGGGTGCACTATCAGGGCGGGCGCATGAGCAAGAGCAAGGGCAATGTGGTGGATCCGGTGGAGCTCGCGGATCACTATGGCGTAGCGCAGGCTCGGTATTATCTGCTGAGTGAAATTCCCGTCGGACTCGATGGTGATTTTTCGTATGCGCTTTTTGAAGCCAAGATCAATTCAGATCTCGCCAACAATCTGGGCAATTTCGTGAACCGAGTGCTCACCATGACGCAGCGCTTTTGGAATGGAAAAATTCCGAAAGGAAAGAGTCTGAGCGTTCCTGAATTGAAGAAGTTTTGGAAAGGCTACAATGATGCCTTTCAGGACTTTGATCATCAAAAAGCCGCTCAAAAAATGATTGCATTGGTGAATTTTGGCAACAAATTCATTGCGGAGCAGCGTCCTTGGGAAATGGCAAAAGAACCGAAGAAGAGCAAGAAACTTGATATCGTACTCGGAAAAATGCTCCAGCTTGTCCTCCACACGGCTTTCATGCTGGTTCCCTTCTGCCCTGACAAGGCCGAGCTCATGATGAAATCCCTTGGTCTTGAAAAATCTCTGAATGCGAAGGGTTTGGAAGCTCTAAAGACGGACAAGCTCTTGGCAAAAAAGCTCCAGGTCCCAGATCTGCTCTTCTCGCGCGTGGAGAAGGAGAGATCGTGGATTTCGAAGGATGAAATGAAAACAAGTCTCCCGGCGCTTCCGCTCCCGGTGAGCGAAGAGGCAAAGAAGCTGAATCTTCCGATCGTTGCCTTTGCGATGACCGGTCTCAAACCACTCGGAACTTCTGTAGAAAAACGGCTGAAGAAAGAATGGGAGCAATGGATCCATGACCTGCGCTTTCGACCGGAAGCAGAGCAAAAAGCAGTCCTGGAGATTATTGAAAAAGCCTATCACCTGAATCATTCGCTCGGCGTCCCGAGAACCGACATACCCGGCAACGCCTTGCTTCAGCAATTCCTCAGCGACCCAACAAAAAAAATCCCATTTATCAACCCCCTCGTTGCCCTCTACAACTTTGTGGAAGCCAAATATGGCTTTTCCCTGGGAGCGCATGACCTTGCAGCACTCAAAGGAGATGTGTGGCTCAAGATCTGTGACGGCTCGGAGCACTATCTCCCCCTTGGCAGCGAAGGACTCAAAAAAGTGCCAAAAGGAAGCTATGCCTACTGTGATGACGAAGGCAAACGAGTGCTGTGCTGGCTCGAGGTGAAGCAAGGGCAAGAAACCGCTGTGACAGACAAGACAACCCAAGTGCTCTTTGTGGTGCAAGGATATTCGGGGATCAAACTGGAAGAGATTCAAAAAGCGGCGGATGAATTGAAAGGACTGGTAAAACAATGGATGCTATGAAAACCCTCTACATCGATCTGGACGAAGGCATCAGCGATATTCTCCATCGCATCCGAAACCTGAAAACCGACCACCTGCTCCTCATCATTCCAAAAAAAGCTCAGATATTCAAAAATGCAGTGAATTTGAAACTCCTGAAGGAGACGGTGAGCGATCTTAAAAAAGAGATTGTTCTCTTTACCAATGATGATTCAGGAAAGACGCTCGCTTCCAGAGCCGGTATTCGTCTGTATCAGGGGCAGATAACACCAGTGGGAAGTCAGACCTCGCACCTTGAAAGGCTTCCGGAAAAGCCAATCCACCGTCAAGAAGGCAAAAAAAAGAGTATTAGTGAGATCTCCCATGAGTCTCGAAAAAAAACTTCGAAAGCGGTGCTTTCTAATCCCCAAAAACGAGAACAGAAAAAAGAAAGGAAGTTGTGGATGAAAAACTTTTTCATCATGACGCTCAAGAAGAAAACAATTATTGGATTTACCTTCCTTTCCCTCATGAGTTTTTTCTTGGTCTTGTACATTGCCATTCCCTCGGCAACGGTTACGGTAAAGTCGGAGTCCAATGTGCTCGAGGCGACAGTCAATATGCTCTTTGCCGATTCAAAAACAGAAAAAAATCTTTTTACGGCATTCGGTTCACATGTGATCCCGAGTCATCGTCTCGAGCTGAGCTATGACGAAACCGTCGTTCAGAAAGCCACCGGAAAGGTCTTCACCGGAAGATCGGCGGAGTGCACGGTGAAAATCAAGAATCTCAGGACGACGCCGTGGGCGCTTCTGCCGAAAACAAGGCTCCGGAACAATGAAGGCGTGGTGTTTCGAAGCCAGACGGATCTGCTGGTTGGTGCTTCGCAGTATGTGCTGAAACGAGACTTAAGCGGAAAACTCACCCAAGAAAAAATGCCGGGAACATTGATCGCCCACGTGGAAGCCGACGAAAAAGACGAAAAAGGTGGCATTATCGGCGCTCGTGGCAATCTTCCCACCGGCGCAAAACTCCACTTTCCCGGTCTTTCGGTTGCCAATCAGCTGATGCTGACGGCTGAAACAGAAGGACCCTGCACAAGTGGGGTGACAGACTATTATTCTGTGGTGACCAAGGATGACCTCACGGCGGCCAAAAAGAAAACCGAGGAAATTATGAAAAAATCAGGAAAAGACCGCCTCCTTAAGTCCGTTGAGCAAGAGAATGTGAGTCAGAAAATCCATCTCGTTGTCTTTGATTCTCCCGGGGCCATCCGTTTTGATCTTCTCAGCATCAGCATTCCTCCGGATTTGGAAGGCAAGCGTTTCGACGATTTTCGAGTTCTCGGAAAGATGAAGGTCATGGGTATTGCCTATGAAAAACAAGATTATGACGACACTCTGGAAGAAGGTCTCTTGGCCAAAGTTCATCCCAGCAAGACGCTTCGGTCACTCGATAGTGATTCGAGCACCTCATCCATTGTCTACAGCGACTCGGATCTCAAGAATCTCAATCGGGTAAAGGTCAGCGTCACCGTGCGCGGTATCGAAGAGTACACGCTTGATCCTTATACGGATCGCGGGCAGGAACTCGTGAAACGCATCAAAGAGACCATTGCCGGAAAAACCATCAGTGAAGCGACGGACTTCATCACCAATCTGGAAGAAATTCAAAAAACACATATTTCCGTCTGGCCGCTTTGGCGAACACGTCTTCCGAGCCGGCCTGGCAGTATTACGATCCGCGTCGAATGAAAGGTCCTATTCACCAATCCTCGAAAGGAGCGTGAAGGTCTTTTTACCCAAAAAAAGAAAGAGGAGAACCCCATAAACGGTGGCCCCGATCAGCGTGACTCCAGCGACCTGGGCAAAGAGCGTAATCCAGTGATCGGAAAAAGAAAACAGGCTGAGCAAATGTGAGAGAGCAAGGCTCATTCCAGCCGAAGCGAGGGTAAAAACAAAAAAATGAGGGAGGGAGAAAAAAGAAAAATCTTTGAAGTATTTGAGGCGCATCAGGATGAGAAAAATAACGACTGCTGCCGTGGCCGCAAAAGCACCGGCAAAAGCAATCCCCATGATTCCGTACGTGTGACTCAGTACGACCGCCAGCAGGGTATTGAGCAACACGGTGGAGAGCGTTACGACAAAGGTAAGCGCGGTATCGTGAAAGGAGAAAAAAACTCGAGAAAGGAGAGGAATCATCGCCGTGGCAACGATATCCAAGGAAAGCACTCCGAGGACTTTCGCCGTCTCCGTCACCTGAGCCTCTTCAAACTGCCCACCTTTCAGCGCAAGCGTGACCAATGGGACGCGAAGAAGAAAAATCCCGAAGGCACAGGGAATAAGAATCATGAGCAGGTGATCCAACTTGTCTCGCACATAGACCGAAAGCTCTTCGTGCTTTTTATCGATGGCCAGATGACTCATGACGGAAAAGCTACTGATCGCCATGGAAAGACCCACAATGCCGACCGGAAAAAATTGAATATCCTCGGCAAATCGCAGCATCGAGAGATCTCCGGCAGCCAAGGCGGTGGCAATGATCCCCTCGATGAAGTAGATGAGCTGCAAACTGGCCATGCTAAAAACCCGTGGCAGCATGGTCCAAAAAAATTTCTTCAGCACGGGGGTCAACTTCAGCGTCAGATTCCAACGAAATCCAAGCCGTATGGCCGGAATCCACTGCACGAGCACATGCAGGAAGCATCCGATCACAACCCCCACAGCTACTCCTTGAATGCCCATACGGGGAGCCAAAAAAACGATGCCAAAAATAATCCCCAGATTGTAGACAATGGGCGCAATGGCAAAGCCAAGAAAGGTCCGAAAAGCATTTTGAATGCCCGAAAGTACGGACGAAAACGTAAAAAGAATCGGTGAGAGGATAACGATGCGAAGCAGAGAAGTCGTCTCGGAAAGAATTTCTGGAGAAAACGAAGGATACAGAAGATGCGTGAGTTCACGAGCAAAGAAAAAAAGAAGCACCGAAAGAGAACCGATGATGAGAAGAAAGCTATTGAGCACCGAAGACGTAAATTCCCAGGCTTTTTTTTCATCCGTTTTTTTAATCAGGAGAAAGAGCGGCACGAAGGAGGCGGAGATTGCGCCAGCGACCAAAAGGCGGTACATTGTGTCCGGAATTTGAAAGGCGGCAAAATATGCATCACTGTGAACGCCTGCCCCAAAAACGTGGGCGAGAAGGGAGTTGCGCAGAAATCCGAGGATTCTCGAGAGCAGAGACGAAAAGGCCAGGAGAAAGGTCATGGAGGAAATGAGACTGGAGGTATTCTAGCATGGCTTGAAAACAGCCAAAAAATAAGGTAGTATGACTTGAAACGCTCTCTATGGCTCAAACACCAAAACTTTCGGAAAAAAGAGAACGGCCTGAGGCCCGAACAGAGCTTGGTCAGGCTTCTTCGACGCCTGAAACTTCTTCAAACTTTGGAGGGAGTCGCCAGGAAATCGCAGGGACAATCGCGGAAGGCATGGAATCTTCGGAGCGCGTTTCAGAATCAGCTGCTGAAGGAACGGAATCCAAAGGTGACGGCTCTGGAAAAAAGCAGCAGCAAAAAGATGAGAACAAAAAGGGGTCTTCAAAGTTCACCTTTACCTTTGACGAAAAAAATCTCCCCCCGGCACCCGTGATGATCCGAAAGATTGAAGATGCGCTTCGAAAAGAAGTTCACAAATTAGAAAAACAGGCGAAATACTACCAGGGCGGCATTTTCAGAAAAGGGGACTATCCCAAATACAGCGAAACCATGTGCGAGATTCGAAAAAGAAATGTCCTGCTCCGACGGATCGTCACCCTGGCCTTTGATGCCCTGAAGAAACTCTTTTTACAAATGTTTGGAAGAGCGGAGAGCTGAGCGATCCAAAGCGAAGCAGATTGCGAAGCAAGATGCGAAGCGAAGGACTCCGAGGCAAGAATAGCGGAAGCTATTGTTGTCGAGGAGAGCGAAGGCCCCGTTGGGAAGAGCGGAAGGCTAATGGGTTAAAACATATTTCCGCGAGTGTGCATCAAAAAGATCCCCCGCAAAAATTCCATTTTGCTATTATGATCTGTGACTTTCTTGATTCCTCTCCCCTAAACCCATTCCCAATGTTCTTAAAGTTGAAAATAAAGAATGCTCTTCCGGTCATTTTTTTCTGTGGGGTCTTCTTGCTGACCTGCATTTATTTTGTGAAAGTCGTGAGCGCTCCCATTCGACTCGAGAGAAACTCCATTGCGAGAAGCATTCAGAGATCCTGGGAGCCAAACGAACACCCCCTTCAAAAACCAGGACCGATGACGACTCCTCAAGTGTCTATCTCGCCAAATTTTAAACCTCAGAAACTTCCGTCACGACCAGCTATTTTTCCGCTTTCAAATCCTGCCCTCGATGAATCAGCAAAAACGGAATCCTATGTGGACTTTGCTTGGCTCAATGTTCGCAAGGCTCCGACGACAGCAAGCAGTGTGATGGAAAAAATTTATAAAGATGAGCAAGTGTGGCTCTTTTCCAAGAGTGACAATGGTTGGTCGCATATTCGAACCAAGAGTGGGAAAGAAGGCTATGTGTCTTCAAAATATCTCACCGAAAAGAAACCCATTCTTCGCTCGACAAAATCGAGCTTCGAAGGGCAGGCCAGCAACCAGCCAGCCAGCCAGCAAACCAGTTATCACATTCCCACCATTACCTACCACCATATTTCTGACAGTGACAAATATGGGTTAAATCTGAACCTTGCGATGGCGAACTTCGTCGCTCAGCTCGATTACCTTGTGGCAAACAAAGTTTCCACGCTGACCTTCTACGATCTGGAAGCTCTCCAAAAAGGCCAGATGGTGACGCCTGATAAGGGTGTGATCTTAACCTTTGACGATGGTTACGACGATGCCTACCAGGTGGCGCAAAATCTGAACGGCAAAGGTCTGAAAGGCGTCTTCTTCGTCATCACGGGCAAGGTGGGGATGCCAGGCTATCTCACCTGGGACCAAGTGAAAAAAATGCGTTCTTGGGGTATGGAGATTGGATCACACTCGGTTCACCATCCGGATCTCGTAAATAGCAGCATCAGCGATGTGAAAAAAGAACTTGCTGATTCAAAAAAAATACTCGAGGAAAAACTGAGCGATCGAATCATTTCCTTCAGCTATCCTGCCAGCCGCTTCAATGCTGTCGTGGTCAGTGAAGTCAAGAATGCCGGCTACCTCTTCGCCAGGACAGAGGTTCCAGGGAAAAAATACTCAGAAAAAGACTTCCTACAGCTTCCCACCCTTCGCGTCTTCCCGCCGGCTGGGGCAAGGCAGTTCAAAGTCTGGCTGGAAAAATAATTCTCTCAAAAACAAGAAGGCGGCAGGCATATTTTCTTTCTCCGGCGCGCCAAATTTATTTTTCTTTCAGGCATGACGGATATCACAACAATACTTAAGGAATCTGCCGATTTCCCACCACTGCTCAAAGAAATTGCTTCTCCGCCCAAGGAGCTCTTTGTGCGAGGCAGCATTCCTCTGCTCTCTTCAAGTCCGCTCATTGCCATCGTTGGCACCCGGAGGATCTCGGAATACGGCAAGCAAGTAATCCACCACATTGTCCCGCCACTTGTGAAGGCAGGCGCGGTGATTGTTTCGGGCCTTGCCTTTGGCGTGGATGCCTATGCTCACAAAGTCGCCCTGGAGGAGCAGGGTAAATGCATCGCCGTCTTTGGCTGTGGCATTGATCAAATTTATCCGCAGGAAAACACCGCACTCGCCAGGAAAATCCTCGAACTCGGAGGGGCACTGGTGAGCGAATACCCGGTTGGTACGCCATCACTGCCCCATCAATTTCCCGTCAGAAATCGCATCATATCAGGCCTTTCCAAGGCCACGATCATCATCGAGGCGAAGGAGAAGTCCGGCTCGCTGATCACCGCGAACTTTGCGCTGGAGCAAAACCGTGATGTCTACGCCGTGCCCGGCAACATCTTCCATGACAATCAAAAGGGAACCAACAGCTTGATTTCCAGAGGCGCGATCCCGGTGACATCCGCAGAAGAACTGCTCGATAAATTGAACTTGAAAAAAGATGAAGCTGCTCCGACCCTCTTCCTGCATTTTGATTCCAAGGAAGAGGAAACCATTTTCACCTGCCTTCAAGAGCCTCGATCGCTCGACGACCTCGCAAGCGCTACAAACCTCAACCCATCCTTGATGTCTCAAACCATTTCCCTCATGGAGCTCAAAGGCCTCGTCAAAACCCTGGGAGGTCGTTATACTCGGGTCACCTGATTCGAGAACGATTGTCTCCACCTCCTATGAGCAAACCCTGGAAAACAAAAGCCATGAAAGAGTTGTTTGAAGTAATTCCAAAACTTGAAAATAGGGAAGATGTGGCGCGCTTTTTCCGCGACCTCTGCACCCTCGACGAGCTGGAGAAAATGGGGGAGCGATGGGAAGTCGCGAGGCTTCTTCACAAAGGTCTTCCATACCGTGAAATTGCCAAAGAGACCGGTGCTTCGACGACGACGGTGACAAGGGTGGCTCATTGGCTCCGAAGAGGGGAGGGAGGATACCGAAAAATGCTTCCGCATTTATAGGCATTTTACGACTGAAGATGGGATATTGGGACTCTCTGGATTTGCAACGACAGTCCTTTTTGTCGGACTGATGATCAAGTCCATATCTTCCATGGGAACAGCACCCAGGAGAACTTCGTCTCCCAGAACAAGAGCGCCTGTGTAACAACCC
>CAZWLI010000054.1:0-3669 GCA_964634525.1 uncultured Candidatus Peribacteria bacterium
GATCTTTGCCGGCTTTTCTTTCGTGTGGATGGTTTTTTTCAAGAGGTTGAAAAGAGGGTGAAGAAAGAATGATGAAACAATCCATCTTTCACGCAACAAAAAAGGAACTTCTGTACATATTATCGGAAATTGGACGTGCTAGGCTAGGGCTAGTTCATACTTTAGCTATCTCTAATATCATGGAAAACACTGCTCTCGCCATCTTTGAAAACTTTAAGATTCGCAGACATTATGATGAGAAAGCTGAGACCTGGTTTTTTTCAGTCATTGACATCATGGCTGCTTTGATAGATCAGCCTGATTTTAAAAAAGCACAAAGTTATTGGTCTACTCTAAAAAATCGCTTAAGAAAGGAGGGAAATGAGTCTGTCACAAAATGTGACAAACTGAAATTATTGTCTGCAGATGGAAAATTTTACAAAACTGACGTGGCCAATGTTGAGACACTCTTGCGCCTGATACAATCGGTTCCCAGTCCTAAAGCCGAACCGGTCAAGCTCTGGCTCGCCAAGGTGGGATATGAAAGACTGCAGGAAATTACAGACCCCGAAAAATCCCTCAATCGCGCGAGAGAAAACTGGCAAAAGCACGGTCGAAGTGGGAAATGGATCCAGCAGCGAATGATGGGGCAAGAAACACGCAACAAGCTCACTGATTATTGGAGTAGCCATGAGATCAAGAAGGGCGATGAATTTGCCATTTTATCGAACATCATTCACTCCGAATGGGCCGGCCTGAGCGTGAAAGAACATAAGAAGATCAAAAACCTCAAAACTCAAAATCTCCGCGACCACATGACGGAGGCCGAGCTAATATTTACAGCATTGGCAGAGCTATCCACACGGCAAATCGCAGCGAGCGTGAATGCAAAAGGAATGACGGAAAATACATCGGCAAGTAGAAAAGGCGGTGGCATAGCAAAAAATGCAAGACTTGAGCTCGAGGAAAAGACGGGGCAAAAAGTGGTCAGGAGCGGGAATTATTTGGGAAAGCGGATAGGTAAATCCGCATGAAACTTGGCCTCCGATATGGCAGGATAGAGATCCTTAACGTCATTTTTGGGTGATGGTGAACTATCACCCATCGATGAAGAAATCTTAATGTTAAAAGTTATATGACAACCTTTGATGAACTCAAAACGGAACTGATAGAAATCAAGGCACGCAATAAGCGTGTTGAGGCTGACAAGGCATGGGAAACAAGCTGGACCCGGAAGCTCTTGATCTCAGTACTGACGTATTTTGTTATCGTGGCGTTTTTCTTGAGCGCAGAACTTCCTGCACCATTTGTGAATGCGATTGTGCCATCAATGGCGTTTGTGCTTTCCACACTTACCGTACCATTCATTAAAAAATATTGGACGAGAACACGATAAAGTCTCAGAGAGAGATCGATGTTTACACAACAGCTTTTTTGGCTTACAAAAGCCATCTCTTTCTCCATTATGGAACGTGTTCCCGACACAGAGGTCACCAGGATAGAAAAGCATCTCAAGGCTGAACTTGCCGGTAGATTGACGGATATTCGGTATTTGGCGAAGGGTGGTATGGGATATGTTTTTTTGGGTGAGAAAATAATCGCCGGAACACCCAAGACCGTAGTGATAAAAGTTTCCCAGAATCTCCGTGAAATTGATCAATTTACCAATGAAGCGAGCCTTATGGCAAGTGTTCAGGGACCTCATCTGGTTCAGATTCGGGAATTTGGGACGACAAATGATGGAATTCATTATTTTGTAATGGATTACATCGAAGGTCCGGAAAAAAACACAGTGCCGATGAAGGTCAGTGATGTCACCTCCTTCATTCCTCATGATGCTGCAATACTCCTTTTTTCTGCGCTGTGTCTGGGTGTTCGGGAAATTCATCATGCTGGCATCATTCATCAGGACATCAAACCTGACAATTTTTTCATCAGCCCAAAAGCAGCAGACGCTTTGCGTGGGTATGAAATCGGCAAGATGAACGATGAAGAACTGGTTGAGACCCTTCACGAACTTCGTTCTCATGGCGATCCACTCGCCTACCTCACGGACTTTGGCCTTGCGCAAAAGAGTGACAAGGATGGGAAAGCCGCAGCGAGTGGCGGAACACCGAAATTTCTCCCTCCGGAAGGCAGTGATCAATCCAGCTTTCAAGGCGATCTCTATGCTCTCGGCATAACGCTTGGAACGCTCCTGGCAAAAGAGTTTCCTCATGATTTCGGCACCAGAAAATTGCCACACGAAATAGCAACTTACCTTCTCAGTTTCCCTCCGGAAGAAAGAAAATCTCTGCTGCTCCAAACTGATGAAGTGTTTCGGGATGTACCAAAAAAATATGTAGGTCTTCTGATTCTTGCGGAAAATCTGACGAACCTTCGTGCTCTTAAGGATCGAGGGGATATAGATGAACTTCTCAAGAATCTTCGACATCATGTCGAACGCTCCACCCGGTCAGGGAAAAATGTCATTCGTGAAAGGCAAAGCAGTACCCGACATGCCATTTTTGCTGCATGCTCGGCGGCCCTTTTGGCGGCGGTTTTATGGATAGGCCCGAAAATAGCACAGCAGCACGAACGAGAAAAATTTGAACAGGAGCACGAGAAAATCATGAACAACGCGAAGCTCATCGAAGAACATAAGCACTGGGACGCTCTTGTAGCCATTTTGTCTGCCGAAGAACGTCGGATTATTGATGATCCTCGCCTCGAGGGGAAGGAAAAAAATGATCTCCTCGAGAAGGTCCAATTAGCCATGGAAAGAGCTAGAGAAGCCATGAAACCTAGGATTGCTCAAGAAGGTCAGAAAAAATGAAGCAGGAGAACAGATTCCGGAAAAAGGCCTGAATGACAAGGGGATATTTTAGCACGGGGTCCCCTGATGGAACTTCAGCTGCCATCCGGCAGGCGTTTTTGCCCAGAGCGAACTTCTATTGCTCACTTCGAGTGTATCGTAGGTAACTTCACTGATGTAGGTCACGAGGATAATGTCTGGCGCAATTTCGTGAAGTTCAAAATCCTTGAGAGGAAGCTTTGCCCGGATCTCTTCCTTGGGTTGGGAAAGAATCTCCTCTCTCGAATACCTCTTTCCCGACCTACCAAACTCAAAAAAATCAGGCGCTAAGATGCGCTCCATATACTCAGGATCAAAGCGGATTTCAGTCCTCCACAAGGATTCTTAGGGTTTTCTGAAAGCTTTTATCATGATTACTTCGCATTCACATCCGCCTGATGGAGACCAAAGGTATTGCCTTTGGGGTCGATGAAATATTATTTCATCTTCTTCGCGATGAGAGCATCAACCGACCAAGCGCCGCCACCATTGATCGTGAGCACGACGAAAGCCAAAAGGAACAACAGCATGGAGTGATAGCCCATGAAGTACCCCTGACCATACATTTGATAGATGGCACCGATCATGATGACGCCGAGGGAAGCGGCACAAAATCTCGTCATAAATCCGAAGATCAAGCTCAATGATCCCAGGCTTTCACCGATGATCACGAGCCAAGCGACAAACGCAGGAATTCCAGCACCCGTCATAAACCCGAGAGTCGCTTCAATACCGCTCCCCTGGCCACCAATGAGTCCAAGCTTCATGAGGCCAAAAGGCAGCATGATGGCTCCGGCTCCTATTCGAAGAATTGCCAAGCCAAGATCAGATTTCGTTCCAAAAAAACATTTCATAGG
>CAZWLI010000055.1:0-18186 GCA_964634525.1 uncultured Candidatus Peribacteria bacterium
TTTTGAGATCGGCATTCTTCTTCATCCACTGAAGAAAAATCTTCGAAGGGTCAATGTTGTCGACGGGGATATCGAAGAAGCCCTGAATCTGCTCCGAGTGAAGATCCGCCGTGATGAGGTGATCCGCGCCAGCGGTTACCAGCAGATCCGCCATCAGCTTTGCGGAAATCGTTTCTCGTGGCAGGGCAACGCGATCCTGACGGGCATAGCCGAAATACGGCATCACCACGTGCACCTTGCTGGCAAAGGAGCGCCGAGCCATATCGCACATAAGAAAGAGCTCCATGAAATCTTCATTCACATTGTGCGTCGCGGTCTGGACGATGTAGACACTCTTGCCCCGAACCGTTTCATGCAAACGAACATAAATCTCATTGGATGCAAAACGCTTGATCTCCATTTTTGCGAGCGGAACTTTGAGCTCACGAGCAACGGCCCTCGCCAGAGTGGGATGCGAGTTGCCAGTGACGATGGCGAATCGAGAGGGCATAGCGTCTTTAAAGGGTACTGCAATTATAAACCAAACTTCTGATTTTGGGAACATCATTTTCAAACTTCATATTATGGCTTACAAAAGCCATTATTATACGATACAACAAATATCGTACTTGTAATATTTCTCGACCTCTGCTACGCTGAGCTCAATTGAATTGAGAAGATTCTCGTGAAATTTTTGGCCAGTCAAAAAATAACACTCTGATCTGCCCACTTCAAAAAATGGGCTCATTTTTGAAACTCAAGCTAGAAGCTATAAGCTAATCCCTAACCCCTGTATTTGTATGAATAAACTGACCGAATGGATCAAAAAAAAGACTGAGCCGATGCCACCCGCCAAAGCCACAGCGCCGCAGAACAGCGCGCCTGTGCAATCGCCTTCGCAAAGAAACGACCGTCAACCCGTCTCCACCAGGGGCGTATTCAGAGGCGGGCAAACAAAGCACTCTGCAAATCGTCACCAACCGTACCAAAAACAAAACCAGGCTCAGCATCGAAACCAACCACAGCAAAATCCAGCTGCGGGAAAGCAGAGTCGCTTCCGTACCGACAAGCTCCTCCGGATTATTCCGATTGGAGGACTCAACGAGATCGGCAAAAACATGAATGCCATTGAATATGGCAACGACATCGTGACGATCGACTGTGGACTTCAGTTTCCCGAACCCGGCATGTTTGGCATCGACTACGTTATTCCGGACATCAGCTACGTGGAGGAGAGGAAAAAGTATGTCCGTGGCATGCTGATCACACATGGCCATCTGGACCACATTGGAGCTCTGCGCCACATCCTCCCGAAGCTTGGCTTCCCCGTCGTCTACGGTTCCGCTCTCACGATCGGGATGATCCAAAAGCAACTCCAGGAGTTCAAGCTGGATAAGCAAGCGCATTTCAAGCTGATTGAAAATGGAAAACCCTTCCGCTTGGGGGCTTTTGAGGTTGAATTTTTTGCCCAAAATCATTCGATTCCGGACAGTAATGGTATCGTCGTACGAACCCCGGTGGGCACGGTCGTCCACACCGGAGATTACAAATTTGACTTTACCCCGGCCTGGGGAGAGTCGGCGGATTTCCAGAATCTCGCCCGCATCGGATATCAGGGCGTCCTTGCGCTGATGGGTGAATCGACGAACGCGACGAAACCCGGCCATACCATTTCGGAAAAGAAAGTGGCCGCCACCCTCGAGCACATTATTGAAAAAGCCAAAGGACGGATTATCATTTCTTCCTTCTCTTCGCTGCTGGGTCGCATCGGACAGATCCTCGACATGGCCGTGAAGAACGATCGCAAGGTCTTCATCAGCGGCCGAAGCATGATGAACAATATCGAAATCGGAATGAATCTGGGCTACATCAAGCCGCCCAAAGGCGTGCTGCGCGACATCCGCGAAATGCGCTCCCACCCCAGCCATCGCTGCATTATCCTCTGCACCGGATCGCAGGGAGAGGGGCTTTCGGCGCTCAATCGCGTCGCCATGGGCGAGCACAAAGACATTCAACTTCAGCCCGCTGACACCGTGGTCTTCTCGAGCAATCCGATCATCGGCAACGAAGAGGCCGTCGTGACCATGACGAATAATCTCCTTCGCCTCGGCGCAAAGGTGATTACGAACGAACAGATGGATACGCACACCTCCGGCCATGCCAAGCAGGAGGAGCTGAAGCTCATGATCAAGCTCATGAATCCGAAATTTTTGATTCCGGTGCATGGCGAATACCTCCATCGTGTTGCCCACAAGGAACTGGCCATGGAAATCGGAATGGCTGAGAATCACGTGATCGTCGGGGAAAACGGGGATATCATCGAAACGGACGGTCACATCATGCGAAAGAGCAAGAGCAAGGCTCCAGCCAACAACATCTTCGTCGATGGATCGGGCGTGGGGGAAGGCCACCTCAGCAAGGTGCAGCTGGACCGCCAGGTCATGGCGGAAAATGGCGTGGTTATCATTGTCTTCCGCGTCAATCAGGACACCGGCAAACTCCTTGCCACTCCCGCGATTGATTCACGAGGCTTTGTGTATTTACAGGATTCACCGGAAATCAATCGTCG
This sequence comes from uncultured Candidatus Peribacteria bacterium, assembly GCA_964634525.1. Lineage (GTDB taxonomy): Bacteria > Patescibacteriota > Gracilibacteria > JAUYGZ01 > JAUYGZ01 > CAZWLI01. The sequence continues at coordinate 2,549 of CAZWLI010000055.1, forward strand.
CTGCATGGAAGCCGCACAAAAGGCTTACGAAAAAGGCCACAGCGCCAAAGAATCGCTCGACGCCATCAAGCTCGAAATCAAACGTAATGTTGGCCGCGAAATCATGCAGATGATTGGGCGCAATCCCATCATTATGCCGATCATTGTGAAGGTGTGAAAAAGCTTCTTAGCTTGTTAGCTTGTTAGCTTCTTAGGAAAACAAAATGAGCTTCTACAGCTAAAAAGCTAAAGAGCTAAAAAGCTACTTTTGTGCAAAGATATCAAGAGCTCCTCATCCCCTGAGGTGCTCTTTTTTGATATAATGATACGAAAACAAAACAAAAACAATATGCGAAGAAAAAAATCCAATCAGAAACGTGGCCGAAAGACGCTTGCCGTCATCATCAGCGCCCTGATGGCACTGGGGAGTACGCTCGTGATGATTCCGCAGGTATTTGCTTCGTCTTCCCCCAATAGGAACTTCGCTCTCCGAGACCAGAAACTTCGCAAAATCCACGAAGTTCCGGTCTCGGAGTCCTCCGCTTCGAATTCTGCTTCGCAGACTTCTGCGCTCCGGGCCGCTCGTCTCGCTACTTCCTACGAAAAAACCTTCATCATCACCTCCTACTATTCTCCCCTGCCCGGGCAGAAGATTTATCTGACCGGCACGCTCGAAGGTGACCAGCGTATCAATGGAGGCGGAGTGAGGGGAGCAGACCGCACGCTCGTCTACGAAGGCATGGTTGCCGCTCCACCAAATTATCCCTTTGGAACGAAAGTCGACTGTCCTCCTTTTTTCAGCGGCGAAGTGCATGATCGAGGAGGCGCGATTGTGAAAGCAGGCACTCGAAATAATGCCCATGATCGTATTGATGTGTGGGCGGGGCCCGGCGAAGAGGGCCTCAAAAAAGCGCTCTTCTGGGGCAAACGCACCATGACCTGCACGGTGTACAGTCCCGATGTCGAAGGACAGGATCAGTACGTGAGGCTGCCGGAGAGCAGTCTGTCCCTGGCCATGCTGAAATCCATGCGAGCGATGACATCGCATTCGCGCTACGATATGCTGCTTGCTGAGCTTGGCTACAACAGCGCGGACAAGGCTTCGTGGATTGCTTTTCAGCTTCGCTACGGCATGGTGAAATCAGCGAAAGATCCGCTCGCCGGCAGCATCGGGCCAAATACCAGAGCAAAGCTTGAGACCATCGCACGCGCGATGGAAAAAAATATACCTGAAGAAAACCTTCAGCTTGGGTCAACTGGCGAAAAAGTTCGCACGCTTCAAGCAGCTCTCAGTGACCTGAAGTATTTGAAAGGAAAATTGACGGGTCATTTCGGTGAGCAAACGAAGGAAGCGCTCATTCATTTTCAGCTGGATCAAAAATTGATCTCGGATAGAAAACATCCGGCGGCAGGTTATGTCGGCCCCGGGACTGTGAGCGCCATCAAAAAAATCGTCAATGCGAAGCCCTATCTTATTTCCCAGGCGGATCGTGAATTCATCGAAGACTTTCATTTTGACGATGTGAAAAAGGAAATGATTGCGAAAGCCGATGAGCTCGCCAAAGAAAATCCTGAGCTGCAAGGCCTTCGTATCTCCCCAGATCCGTATGAAAACGCGCTTCAAATCCTGAAGAGAGAGTGGCTCAAAGACCACCGTGAGGATGTGAGCGCTCCCGAAGAGCTCGCCCACCCCCTGATGCTCGCGAGCATAGGCAAAAAATCCCCTCTCGCGCTTGCGAAGGTAAGGGCAAAACTTTTTCCCATTGTAACGCCATTTTCTCACTATCTGGGCGCTGGAGTACGGGACCCGCTGGTGAAGAAACTCCAGACCTTCCTGAAGAGCAAGGGCTATTTCAAAGGAGACCTGATCACCGAAAATTTCGGCACCGGGACGCGCGAAGCCCTCATCGCCTTCCAGCTCGACCATCACCTGATCGATTCGAAGAAAAGTCTCGAGGCCGGCATCGTGGGCCCCAAAACTCTGAAGACGCTCAATACTCTGGCCTACACGGATAAGTTTTCTGCTCCGCACACTCTGGCGCGAAGCATTCGCGGCCCCGCGATCAACCCGGATGATCTCGAAATCCCGAGCAAACAAACCGCGATGCGAGGGGCAGAGCTTTAATACTTGGGGCGATACACAAACACCCCCTCCTTTTCAAACACTTTTTCGAAGTCCTTCGGATGCTCGGCCGTCCACGCAAGCTCGTAAGGAGTGACTTCTTGGAGACCTTCGGGGATAGAATAGCCAAGCACGAGGAAATCAACGTGGGAAGTCTTGAGATTTTTTCTCCAGGCATCATAGTCGGCGCCATCACGGACGGAACTCTGGAGCTTTTCATAGTCAAAATAATCGCAGCGTTCACAGGCATTGATGTTCACGTATTTCACCGTGCGCGAAAAATTCTTCCCGTAGAGCGGATAGTAGAGCGGGTTGAGAGTGCCGGCAACCACGCCGCCCGGCCCGGCACGGGCATCAATCCATTCGAAAGCCTTGATCAGGGGAAAAGAATACTTGTGCTCCAGAGAAGAGAACTGCAAAGCATTTCGCAGCGGAATGACGGCGTTTAAAAAAAAGAGGCTCGCGCCGAGGCACAGAAGAAGCGCCGGGAAACGCAAGACGTGCCTTCGCTTCCAGAGGAAAAAAAAGAATCCCGCCAAGAGAAGAACACCCATCATGCCGAAAAAAAGCCACGGGTTGAGGCTGATGAAACTCATCTCCAAAAAAGGCTGATCTCCGAGGCGCTGAGAAAAGGCGATAACGAAAAACTGCCACCAAAGAAAAGGAATCAGGAGGAATGTGAGGAGCCGCGAAAATACTTTCAATTTCGAAATCACAAAGGCCACCATAATCATGCTAAGCAGAAGCCAGGGCATGGCATAGCGAATATTGTGCGACATCATGCTCGCCGTGTAGGGGGTGATGAGGTAGAGGTACCAGTAGAGCGGGAAGAAAAAAAGCATGACGGTGTACAGCCTTCCCTCTCCAAACTTGAGACGGGCGGAAAAAAGCTTGGTGATGAGCTCCAGAACCAAGAGGCCGTAGGCCACAATCGTGAGATAAAAATACCAACCGGTTTCAGAAAGGAGCGTTGCAAACCAGGTGGAGAAAGCGCCGTCCTCGACGGAGAAGCGCTGCCAAAGAGAAAGACCTCTGATGCGCTCGGTGAGATCCTGATAGCCTTCGAAAATGATCGAGGAACCAAACTTGAGCTCAGCCGGGAAAAATGGGTTTCCCGTGACCAAAAGATTGCGCCAATAAAACATGGTCCCGAGTGTCCCGAGGATGAGAAAAAACCACGCGGGCCAAAAGGGATGATTTTTTTTCCAGAAAGAACGTTGCATGAAAAAAAGCACGAGCGCCGGAATCAAATAGACGACAGAAAGATATTTCGTGCCCAGTGCCAGAGCCATGGACAGCAGCACGGGAAGGAGCAGCTTGCCGTCAGCCCGTTGCTCGCTGCGCAGAAGATAATAAAAACACATGAGCAGAGCGCTCGCCATGAGCAAGTCCACCTGGCTGGTGCCGACCTGACGAAGGAAGAGCGGCATCGCCATGACAAGGGCAGCACCCGTCCAAGCGAGGAGCTGAGCAACGCCCATGGCGCGAAGGATTTTGTACACCGTGATGATCGCGACCACCGCCACGAAGAAATTGAAGAGGTTGACGAGCACATCAGAACCGAAGGGCAGCATGAAAAAGGTGAGCAGCAGCTCGTGATTGCCGGGATAATACCCGAGTGGCCCTCCCCAGACCGGATAGAGAATCTTCCAGAGACTGCCCGCACGCATCCATTCGACGGCCATGGGCAGGTGATAGGCCAGGGTGTCGTATTCCCACGGTGTCTGGAGGAAGGCATTGAAGAGCTCCACCAGGCCAAAAAGAAAAATCCATCCGAGCACCGCTGCCCAGGGGAGATCCCGCTCCTCATGTCGGAAGAGAAGGTGACGCAGCTTTCGCTCCGCCGTCAGAATACCCCAAGGCAATGTACAGCAGAAGCAAGCGACGATCCCCACGGTGAGCGCGAGAAGATTCAGATGATTCGAAAATCCCGCCACCCCCAGGATGAGCAGAACTTCAGAGCAGGACAAGACGAAAAAAAGAATAATCCAGTCATAGCTGTCTCGCATCTCATCTTCAAAAAATCGGAAGATCAGCGTGTTGACGGTGAGAAACAACAAAAGCAGAAGACCAACGAAAACTGAAAAGGAAGGAAGAAGTGAAAGCATAAACGTATGACTGTGATGTATTGTATCGGAAACGCTTGAGGTGCAGAATTAAAAACCCCTCGTGCAGCGCCTCTGCAAAAGGTCCTGTACTAGCCGTAGACAAGAAATCACATTATAGTCTCGACATGAAACTAGAGATTCACAGAGCGCGTGAAGATCTGAACAAAAATATTCGCGTTTTGCGAGAGCGCAAAAAGAAGAATAAGCCTCTGCGCCAAAGCGACCTTCAAAACCTTCCAGAACTCATAACAGAAGCAAAAATTTCAGGAAAGGCACGTGAGCTTCTCGAAAAAAAACTGAAGCGTGTGCTGTTGCGAAATGATTCCGATGACGAAGATCATGAGCTTATCGACTGCCTGATACTCGTCTTGAGGCGAAGAAATTTGGCGACATTGATGGTTCAAACAAGTGCAACATTGAATACCGATGATGAGACAAGAAAAATCCCGCCTCCCGATGGATCCGTTCTGTTGGACTCTGAACCAGAAAAAATTCCACCACATTTTCTAACAACAATTGAGGCGGAGGCTCGCGAATTACGAGAGAGGAGCTTTCGCCCAAGCACGATTCCTGTTGAAGAATTTGAGGAGAAAGGTCCTGATCTTGGACCTCTCCCAGAAATACGCCAGAGATGTCATGATGAACGCATCGGCCCTGACTTCAACCATCGGAAAGATCAGGAGCCTCTTGCCCTGAGAGAAGTCTTGGAAAAATTTCTTCCTTTCGAAGCCGTCCTTTGCAATCCGCTGCTGAAAGAAAGCTGTGAAGACGCGGTTGAAATAATACTCCGACGTATCGAAAAATTTTCTTCCTCCATCAAGCATTGCCAAGAAATACAGTTCGAAAGATTTCATGCCTCTCACCGGAAAGAGACCGCTGGGACCTATGGTGTCCGATTTCTTCGACAAAATGAAGCGGTCCTTCGGGCCATACGCTCGATCGATCAGAAACTGATGCAGCTGAGCAAAAAATGTGAAGCGCTGCTCAGGGCCTACCGCATGTCCAAAATGACGGTGAAAGAGATCGCTGAGCAATATTCCCATGAACCGATCTGCATGGCGCTGGCCATCGCGGACCTGATCATTCATCGCATCGAGTTTTCAGAATACGCACGTCTGCATGAGCATCAGGTGATTCGAAAAGATTTTGATGATCTGTACCGAAGAGCACAGGAGCTGGTGATTCGTTTTCCTTCTCCATATGCGCATGACAAGGGCGATCTAACCGCCGAGGACCTTTCTCGCTAGAGCTAAGGCTCCCTGCTTCCAGAAAACCTTGTGCGTGGTGCCGTACAGGCCTTCATAATGAGAAGCATTTTCGCAGTACCACTCGTAGGTCCGAATAAGCGACTGAGCATTGGAATACTTCGGCTTCCAGCCAAGAGTGCTTGAGATTTTTTCTGTGGAGACAAAAGAATCTTTGTCCGCCGTATCGTAGACCCACTGGTAGAGTGGCGAAAGCTTCAGCGCCTCCAGTCCCCTGAGAATGAGCTTCACTGGTCTTGCGGGAGTCGGCAAAACTTTTGACTTTGTCCCCGCAGCCTGGCACAGCGCCGTGAGATCTTCGCGCACGGTTTGAAATTCGCTTGCTCCTATATTGAAGTCCTGATTCACGACCTGTGCCTCGCAATCGCAAAGAAGAAGGATACCGGCAACAAGATCCTCAACATCGAGAAGCTGATAGCGATTGGAGCCAGTGCCAATCATCGGAATACGAGCGCCCTTTGAAATCCAGTCGAAGAGGATCTGAAAGACACCGAGGCGCCCCGTGCCGATGAAGGTCTTGGGGCGGATGATGGGAACACAGAGACCCTGCTGACGGAAGAAATACACGACCTGCTCCGCAAGGATCTTGCTGTGTCCATAGGCTCCGACACCAACCTTCTCGTCACTTTCAAGGATGGGGTGTTTTTTTGGAATTCCATACACCGCTGTGGAGGAGGCCACGACGACGCGAGGAATGTCGAATCGCTTGGCGATGCGAAGCACATTCTCTGTGCCCGTGACATTGGTGGAAAAAATCGCTTCTCGTGAGGCAAGAGGGAGTGCTGCGGCCGCATGAATGATCTGATCGACACTCTTGATGGCTTTTGTAAGGACTTCTTCGTCACGGATATCCCCAACGAACAATTCCACCTGTCCCTTCAGATCCGGCTCATCGAAGGGCGAAAGATCAAGCGTTCGCACGTGATGTCCTCGCTTCAAAAGCTCTCGCGCCAGATGAGCGCCAAGGAAACCGGAACCGCCGGTAATGAGAAATTTTTTCATAGTCCCCCTAATCCTACCATCACCAGCACCATCCACAGCCCCCACAAAATCAGCAGCTGAGCATCCCCGAGATGATCCTCCGAAGCAGCACCGTAGTCGCTTCTTCGCAGCAGGTAGAGATAGCGGAAAAAGGCATATATGACGAGCGGAATCGTGGCGATGAAGTAGGGATTATTGTTGCGCTGGGAAAAAGTATAGACGATGTAGGACATAATGACGATGGGCACTAGAATGCCAATCAGCTGGTCAATCAAGTCAATCGTGTAGCAGGAAAGCACGGATCGGGTCCGGCTCGAGTGGGCTTCCAGACTCCGCAGCTCCTGGCGACGTTTGCTGAGGGCAATGAACATGGTGAAGAGAAAGGTCAGTACGATAATCCAGTCTGTGAGCATGATCTGGGTTGCGATCCCACCAGCCAAGAGACGGAAAACAAATCCAAGCGCCACGAACATCACGTCGAGAAAAATAATGCGCTTGAAGTAGAGGCTGTAGGCAATGGAAAGGAAGAGGTACATGACCACCATCACGAGAAAGTGCGCAGACACAAAGAAAGAGCCGAAGATGGTCAGCGCGACGAGAAAAATCCAAAGCGCAAACGCGTTCTCGGGGAGGATCTTTCGGCTGGCAATGGGGCGGTGTTTTTTGTCCGGATGAAGACGATCAAACGGCGCATCCAGAAGATCGTTGAGCACATAGGTCGAGCTCGAAGCCAGGATAAAAAGGAGAAAGGCTGCTCCCGCCATCAGCAGCTTCTGAGGCTGATACCAGGCTTCTGAAAAGAGCAGCGGAAAGAGCACAAAGACATTCTTCACCCAAAGCTTGGGGCGAAGGAGGGAAAAGTAAGGTTTCAGGTTCCTGAGTTTCATGAGGAGCTTATTAGCGATTTAGCTTATTAGCTTGTTAGAATAATATCTCCTAAACTACTCCTTGGATTGTAATCCTAAAAAGCTAAAAAGCTAACAAGCTATGGTGCCCCCCTCTGTTGCCATCATTATTCTGAACTGGAACGGTCTCCAGGATACCCTCGAGTGTCTGGAGTCGGTCTTCCAGAATAGCTATCCGAATTATTCGGTGACGGTTATCGACAACGCATCCCAAAACAATGAACTCGATGAAATCAAAAAATTCTGCAAAAAAAAATCTCCCTCCTGCCTCCTCCCTCCTTTCTCCTTTCTCCAAAATGAAAAAAACTTAGGATTCTCGGAAGGAAATAATGTCGGCATCCGAAAAGCCATCCAAGACGGCGCCGAGTATATTTTCACCCTGAACAACGACACGGTCGTGGATCCGAATTTCCTTGTCGAAGCGATCAAACAAGTCCCCCTCTCCAGCTCCGTCCGCCGCGGAGCGGAAGAGGGGTTAAGGGAGAGGTCGGGGGGAGGTCCCAGCATTATTGCCACCACCATGCTGAATTATCACGATCGCACGAAGATCGACTCCATGGGGCACGATCTCCTCACCACCGGCGACACGATCCCCCGCGATCGAAATAAAATCCTAACGAGCCTAACGAGCTTAAATAACCTTACGAGCCTTTCGTTCGGCGCCTGTGCCGGCGCTGCTCTCTATTCTGTCGACATGCTCCGACACATTGGCCTCTTTGACGCTGATTTTTTCCTGAACTACGAAGACAGCGACCTCTCCCTTCGCGCCCTGGTGAATGGTTGGCAAATTGTGCACTGTCCAAATTCTATCATTTACCACAAAGGACAAGCTTCCATTAAAAAGTTAAAAGATCCTTCTTCCTCCTACCTCCTACCTCCTACTTCCTATTTCCTATCTCCTACTCACTACCGCATCCGTTCTCAGCGCAACATGCTCTGGGCGTATTTCAACAACATTCCCCTTCCCGTCATCCTGCTGAATCTTCCCTGGCTTATGCTTCGCGATCTTCTGGGGATCCTTCTCTCTGCCATGCTCCTGCGCTGGAGTATCACGAAAATTCTCATCTGCTCTCGTTGGCAAGTTCTCACGTCACTCCCGATGATCATCCGAAAACGCCGGAAGAATTTGAAAGATCAGAAAATATCATGGTTTTGGATTTGGAAAAACCAGCGATCATGGGTGCCGGTGTATTGGGACTACCTGAAATCTAAATTCTTTTCCCTCTGACAAAAAGCGTGGCCTCGTGCATGCTCTCAAAGGTCCCCATGTCGATCCATCGTCCGGAAATTTCTGAAGCGCTGAGTTGTTGCTCGGCAAGATACAAAGAAACCAGATCGGTGATCTCAAGCTCACCACGGACTGATGGTTTAAGCTTCTTTGCCTTGGCAACGACCGTCGCATCAAACAAATAAAGTCCCGTCATCGCAAACTGACTTTTCGGCTTCTGAGGCTTCTCTTCAATGGAGAGAATTTTGAAACCTTCTTTATTTTCCACCTCCACCACTCCAAATCGCTCCGGGTCCTTTACCCTTTTCACAAAAATATGAGCTCCTGAAACAAATTTCTGAATCGGCTGTTTGAAATTATCTTCAAAGAAATTATCACCGAGAATCATCGCCACAGGGTCATCGTCAATAAATTGCTCACCGATAATGAAAGCCTGAGCAAGGCCTTCCGGCTTGTCCTGAACCTCGAAGACAAAGTTGGCGCCGAATTCATGGCCGGACCCGAGGAGATTGACAAAATCCCCGGCATGTTCAGCGGCGGCGATAATCAGGATCTCCTTGATACCCGCTTTCAGCAGAGTCTCGAGGGGATAGTAGATCATCGGCTTGTCGTAGATGGGCAGCAGCTGCTTGCTCGTGACCTTCGTGCACGGATACAGCCGAGAACCGCTACCACCAGCGAGAATGATGCCTTTCATAGCTATTGTTGAGAGCTCGAATTGTAGCAGAACAAAAATAGCGATGCTAATACGCTAATTCCTCGCGAATATGGCGAATAGGCACTACCCATTAGCGTCATTCGTCAGCCTGTCCGCCTGTGGCGGATGAAATTCGCATATTAGCGTCGCTCATGCCATTGTCCTTTTGCCCAAAATCTGCTAAAATTATACGATAAAACAAAAAATGTCCGTTTCCAAAAACAAAAAAACGTCTTCGCGATGGAAAGTGCCTATTGTCCTGATTTTCTTCGGAATTCTGGTCGCTGGGCTTTTGTGGAAAACAGGCGCTTTGAGCGGTCTGAAAGGCCAAATCATTTCCACGTCAAACTTTCAAATAAATATCGATCTGCCTGAAAACGAGAGCATCGAAGAAAATCAAAGCCTTCCTTTTTCTCTGACGACTCTCTCGGCAAATCCGGGAAGCTCAACCTTCACCTTTAGCCTTAGTCAAGACCAAAATCAAAATCAGGGCACCATGGATTTCGAGGAACTTGCCAGCACTTGTCAAATCGATCCTGGAAATTCGACTGATCGCCGAGAACCTCAGACGCTGATCGTAACAAGCAGCAGCCTGTGCACGGGAAAGCTTCACCTCCATTTTTCACAACCCGGAACAGTAGGCCTTGGGCTTATCGTCAGGACCAATGATCGCTCCTATCCGTATCTCTGGTCGCTCACGGTGAACGCTCCGGTGAGCATTAATACCGCTCCTACCCCTCTCCCAGCTGAGCCCAAACCGATTGGCGGGCAGCAGGCTTTTGATAGCCAGGGTAATTTTTATTACCTCAGCTACGGCGGTGGACTCTATCGCGTGAAGCCAGGTGGTGGAGTAATCGAGCATCTAGTCACGACGCAGCAAACCGGTGCTAATGGCTTCGCAGGATCGGTGGTTGTGAAGGGAAACAAGGTTTATTTCATGGGAGCTGCCCATATCTATGCCTACAACCTCAGTACCAACAACCTCGAAGAGTTTGCGGATATTCCTTTTTACTACTATGGCTTTGGCGTGCTCACCGATAGCACGGGCAACCTCTATGCCCTTTCCAAGGGGCAGATCATTCATCCGGACGGCTCAAAAGAACAGGACAATAATTTCTCTAGATCCTACGCGGTCGTCACCGACGACAGTATCTACAGCCCCAATTCGAATGTGATCACAAAAACAAAACTGGCAGATAATTCGCAAATATCTCTCGGCAGCGGCATGCAAGATCTCTATGGCATGGCCATCACGCCAAGCGGCCATCTCCTCAGTGGCAATGGAAACAACCCTTCGAAGATCTATGACGTCGCGCCAGATGGCAGCATGAAAACTTTTGGCCCGCTTCCGATTGCAGTGACGAGCGTGACCTCAGACAACGACGGATATGGTTATTTTGCCGGGTACCAGCACTGGACGATCCACACCTCCTACGGGAACAGTGTTTTTCGATTCAAGGACGGAAACATTGAACTTTTTGGTTGCGATAACAGCGTCCCAGGTCTTTGCGATGGTTTTCAGACCGCACGGGCCTATGTGCCACCTCCCATGTGTGGGAACGGCAGACAGGAACAAGGCGAAGAATGTGATGACGGAAACACCGATCATTACGACCAGTGCACGAACCAGTGCACGCTTCCCAGATGCGGCGACGGAATCCAGCAGCAAGGAGAACAATGTGATGATGGTAACACCGTCAATGGCGATGGCTGCGATAGCAGCTGCCACATTGAGCCCCCTGTCTGTGGGAATAGACGGGTAGAAATCGGAGAGTGGTGTGATGATGGTAACACCGAGAATGGAGATGGCTGCTCCAGCATCTGCCAAAATGAACCGCGCTGCGGTGACTCCATCATCGAGCCAGGCATTGGTGAAACCTGTGATGATGGAAACAAGGATTCCGGTGACGGCTGCGATAGCCAGTGCAAGAAAGAGCCCGAAGCCGAGCTCGCAGGGCCTCCCAGCGATACCCTCTACGGCCAGCAGTCATTTGACGAACAAAAAACGCTCTATGCCGCGACTTATGGCGGGGGCATTTACACCGTAGAGATGTATGGCGGGCCCATCACACGCATCGTGAGCAAAGAGCAGGCGAATTTTATCAATGGTTTCTCAGGACCGGCGTACGTCAATCGCACCAAAAAGAAAATGTTTTTCCAGGGACGAGCGGGCATCTACAGCTACGACTTGGTCACGAAGGGAATTGAAAAAGTCGGAAAACTCCCGGATGGCAACTATGCTTCCGGAATCATACCGGACAAAAATGGTAATCTCTGGGCCCTCGGCTATGGCACCGTGCTCCAGGCGAATGGAAAAGAAAATATTGGCACAAGTTATCAGATCGGCTACTACTCGGTCCACGACAACGACTGGATCTACAACAACAATGGCAGCGGCATCAGCCGCGTCCATCACGATGGAACAGGGCAAGAATATTCTTTTGCGTATGGCGCTGATGACGGCTATGGCATGACCGTGGACCGAGATGGTAATTTTTGGATTGCCCAGGCCAATCAGCCCAAAGGCGCCAAGCTTTCAAAGTTTTCAAAAAATGGAGGCAGACCCATCGCCACTGTCCAGCTTCCGATCAACGTCATCTCGCTGACGAACGACATGGACAATGACTTGATTTACGCCTCGGGATTCGATGGCTGGCAGACGAGTACAAAATTTGGAAACTCGATTCTGGCGATCAACACCAAAACCAATGAGGTGATGATTTTTGGATATGACACGGACGTCATCTCCACCTGCTCTGGACAATATGGGGGACTGCAATGTCCCCCGATCGCACAGCAGACCTCACCTGTCTGCGGCAACGGACAATTGGAAGTTGCTGAACAATGTGACGACGGCAATCTGACCGATGGCGACCAGTGCTCTGCAACATGCAAGCTCGAGGCGAATGTCCTGACCCAGCAAACACCTTTCGAAGGCAAGGCCGACGGAAAGTCTTTTTCGCTGTCCCAAACCGTGAATTTCAAGGGACTCAATCAGCCCAGCAATCCGGTGAAGGAAGTGTTGTTTGAAAGCAAAGATACCGTGCCAACAACCATCAACAAGAATCCAACAACGGGCGAAAGTTCCTTCACGCCAAAAATAGGCGGACGTTATCTATTTCTGGCGACCGTGAAATTTGAAAAAAATGGCCTCGAAAAAGTCGCCAATTTTTCTGTCGACATGATGTCCAAAAAATACCGCGCTGTGCGCGGAAAATGTGTCGTCGGTGGAAAATGCACCTTCAGAATTCAGGCGTATTACGAATGGCCTTCTTCCCTTCTCCCTCGTCCATAATTTTTTATTTCTTAATTTTTTATTTTATGGAATCCTCTCTCTCTCGCCAGCCAGGCGCGCCTCGAAGCGCTCGAGGTAAATGGCTTGCCCTTGTGGCCATCCTCATCATCGTGGTGGGGACGGTGGCATGGCAAAAGAACCTCTTTTCAACGAGCGGCCTCAAAAGCTGCCTCCTTTTTAATCCAGATGGCAGCTGCGCGGATCAAGCGCCCGATACAACCACCGTGGTCGGAGTTGTCGGTACGGCAACACCGGGCCTTGTGGCCTGTCCGTCGACAGACATCGCCTGTTCTGGAACAGTGGAGCCGGATGGCATGGATGAAAATGGATGTCCAAAAGTCAAATGTGTCGAGAATGCACTTCCTGCTCTCCCTTGCACGACAGCAGACTGTATGGAGTCTCCTCCAGGAGCGCCTCCTCCCGGAACGCTCGAAGATCCAATAGATATTCTAGGGCTGCATGAAGCACCGCCGGTCATTCTCATTGACGGTCAGCCTGTCACTGTGGATCCGACAACAGGAGAGATTGATTTTACCTTTTTGACACCTGGTCCTCATGTCCTTTCCATCGACGGGGTCGAAGAGATCATTGTGGTCGATGACCCCATCTGTGGTGATGAACTCAAAAATCAACCAACAGAAGAGTGCGATGCTCTCGATGGCATAGACCCCACCAATCCTCATCAATCCTGCAGTGCTGAATGTAAGATTGTCAATACACCATTCTGCGGTGATAATGTCGTGAACAACGGCGAAGCCTGTGACGGTGCACAAGGGTCCAATGGTCCTCTGGGAACATTTGATACCTGTTCGGTCGATTGTAAAACGATTACGACAGCTCCTCATTGTGGAGATGGTGCAAAAAATCAACCCAATGAGCAATGTGACGATGGGAATATCGTGAATGGAGATGGCTGTTCGGCAACCTGTACGACTGAAGCTCGCTGCGGCGATGGAGCCGTCAACCAGCCAACGGAAGAGTGTGACGGTGCACAAGGGCCCAATGGTCCTCTGGGAGCCAATCAGGTCTGTAGCGCTCAGTGCAAACTCACGATTTTGCCAGTTTGCGGCAACGGAGTGAAAGAAGCAACGGAACGATGTGATGATGGCAATACCAATCCGGCTGATGCCGCCACAGGAGACATCTGTTCGGCCACCTGCGACAAGGCTTTCGGCATTGTCAAAGTGATCGACACGATGACGAACAAGAAAACCGGTGCCGTCGTGGATCCAAAACATGCTCAAGTAGGCCAAAGATACATCATTAAAACGAAAAAAGTTTTGAAGGAAATTACCCTCTAAGTCTTCGATGGACCCCATCACCCCACCAGCACCGAGCTCGAAGAAGAAATGGATTGTTCTTCTCCTCATCCTGGGCGCGACACTCGTCGTCGCCCGGATGGGGGGTGGGTTGAACCTGCTCAAGTCAAATCTGACCCAAACGATCATCAATGGAATAACTCTCTCCGCGCAGGATGCCTCCATTGAAAATGCCGTAGTTGATCCGGTGACCGGAGATCTCAGTTTCGAAATGGTTTTTTTATCGGAGGGAGAAAAAACATTTTCTATCGGAGACGAAGTTTTTCCTGTCACCGTCATTGCCGATACTCCCCCTGAGACTCCACCTGCTGTCCCTCCAGAACCTCCTGTGACTCCTCCAGTCACACCTCCAGTAATTCCACCAGTCACGCCACCCGCAACTCCTCCAACCGTACCTCCAGAGCCACCTGTCACTCCACCAGGAACTCCTCCCGTGACTCCTCTGGTTCAACCAACAACTCCACCTGAAACTCCACCAGCTGTTCCTCCTACAACACCACCAGTGACTCCGCCAGTGATCCCAGACGTTCCTCCTACAACTCCACCAGTTGTAACTGTTCCTCCAGAGCCACCTGTAACTCCTCCTGTCACTCCTCCTACTCCACCAGTTACTCCACCAGGAACTCCTCCTGTTACTCCTGTTCCACCAGCAACCAGCAACCAGTCCTCCCCTCAGCGCGTACTCGAAATACAAATCGACGGACAATGGATTCTCTTCGAAAAAGCAACTCTGAATCCCAGCCAGAAATATCATGTTCGCATTCGAAATACATAAACCATGGAAAATATCCCTCCCCCATCATCGAAACGCCGAGTCGGAATCATCATCCTGATGATAGTGCTGGGCTGTGGCTTGGCAGCGGCTTTCCGTGGGGGGTTTCTGAACCTGAGCCGATTCAAATCCAATCTGGTGGTGACTACGAACTATAGTCTCAATTCCGACGACGCGCTGATCGAAGGCTTTGATGCCACGACGAATGAATTTGATATGACCTTCAATTCGAGCACGCTTCCGGGCAAGAGTCTCCTCACCCTGACCAACCCTGACGGAACAAGTCAAAAATTCACCACGACGATCAGCAACATTGACGCTTCTCAGATCACGGCCCAGGAAACGATGGGAAGCCCTGTGGATATGGAAGCGGGGAAAGAAAATCCCCTGATCCCCGGAGCGGCCCTGCAAAAGGCCGGCCTGAAGAAGATGACCTTTGCGGTCAAGGGGCATGTCGACAAGGCCGATGCGAGCATCGATGTCCAGGCTTTGAAAGAACTTCCGAAAGGAGTTCCCGCCCTGGAAAAACCGGCGCTGAAAATTTTTAGCTTTGAAATCAATGAAAACTTCCGCAAGGCTCTCGACCACGCCGGCATTACCTTTGAAATAGAAAATCCGGATGCTCCGGACGCCATGGTCATGAACCGATTGACGGATGGTCATTGGACACAGCTTCCCACCACAAATCTGAGTCACGTTGGCACAACCTTTCAATTCAGCGCCACCACTCCCGGCTTCTCTCTTTTCGCCGCGGCCCCCGGACCCGATACAAAACTCCCAACGATCAACCCTCAACCAACAACTGGAACTACCGAAACGACGACAACTCAACCCTTGACCCTGCCTGTCCGGCAGGCAGGCCTTAACCCTAACCCCTTGCCCCCTCCTGGCACCATCAGCTACGGCGCCATGGGAAATACGGCGCCGTTCGCCAGCAGTCCGATCACTGCTGCGAGCCAACCAGCAA
>CAZWLI010000056.1:0-12796 GCA_964634525.1 uncultured Candidatus Peribacteria bacterium
TCCGGCGAGAATGAGTTTGCGAAGCGTGGACTTGGTCTTCACGATCATGCCGTACTCGTAGATGTGAGATGCCGTCGGAACATCATCCGTGAGCGAAGCCAAAAATCCCATGCCTCCGATTTTTTCCAGGAGCTTTTCATCGGACAGCTTGGTATTGAGCGTCATGAGATCAATCGGCGCATGCTGATTGACAAGGGTGAGACAGGCTTCATAGACCAGCCCATGCTTCTGCACATAAAAATCTTCGGGCTTCAGAAAATCAGCGATTTTGATCATGGAGCGCTGGTCGATCAAGATCGAGCCCAGCACGGCCCGCTCGGCTTCTTCGGAATGGGGTGGGATTTGAAATTCCATGGCTTCTGCAGAGGAACTTTATGGTAGACTTCCCCCAATGAAATGCAAATTCTTTTTCACCATCGTTGCTCTGTTCCTCACGGCTTGTGCGGTCGTTTCAAAAGGCCCCAGGGTCATTTTGCCCTCGGGCAAAAGCATTCACCTTGAGCTCGCGGTGACGGAGCAAGAAAGAGAACAAGGCTTGATGGATCGAACATCGCTGCCAAAGGACGGTGGCATGCTCTTTGTGCTTGGAATACCTCAAAAGGTTTCTTTTTGGATGAAAGATACCCTCATTCCGCTGGATATCCTCTACCTCGATGAGAAGGGTACGGTGCTCGATATTCTCACCATGACTCCGTGTCCAAAAGTAGAAGTGCGATGTCCAAGCTACCCTTCGTCGAAGCCCACCTCTTACGGCCTGGAGATCAATGCCGGAGAGGCGAAAGAGCTGAAGCTCAAGACCGGAGATCACCTTCAACTTGTTCTCCCCACCCATGCTGAAAATCGATAGGCAAAGCACGCTGCTCGTCACCAAACCGGAGCATATTTTTTATCTCACGGGTTTTTCTGGCGAAGGATTTGTGATCGTCACGGCAAAAGAAATCCTGCTCGCTACGGATATGCGCTACTGGCTGCTCGCAAAAGAGGTCAAAAAGAAAGGCGTGAAACTTTTTAAACTTGCCTGGCCGTGGGAAGAAAAAATGCGCGAAGAGCTGAAGGCGAGCAAGACGATGATCGTGGAAGAAGACCATCTCACGATCGAATCTTTTGAGCGATGGAAAAAAAGGCTGCCGGGGAAACAGTGGAAAGAAAGTCGAGGGATGATAAGAAAACTTCGAATCGTGAAGAGCACATCTGAACTTGATCGCCTTCGACAAGCGGCTCGGATTGGGGATCTGATCCTGAAGAAAGCCTTACCAACACTCAAGGCTGGTGTTCAGGAAAAAACCGTGGCCAATCTTCTACGAAAGTTCGCTCATGAATTCAGCGATGGGGTTTCCTTTGACCCGATCGTCGCCTTTGGAAAAAACGCCGCCGTCCCCCACCACCACTCCGGAAAAACGAAGTTGAAAAAAAATGACATGATCCTCATCGACGAAGGGGTGAAATTCCAGGGCTACATGTCCGACATGACCCGCTGCTTCCAGATGGGAAAAGGCATACCAGAAGTGATCAAAATGTATGAAATGCTGCTCCAGGCACAGCAAAAAACGGTGGCCATGGTAAAGCCGGGAGTGTCGGTTCGTGAACTTGATCTCGCGGCGCGTACCTTGCTCGGGAAAGAAGAAAAATATTTTACCCACTCTCTTGGCCATGGCGTTGGCGTGGAAATCCATGAGGATCCTCCGGTTTCATCTCGCTGCAAAACGGTGCTGCAGGAAGGCATGGTCATCACCATCGAGCCCGGCATCTACAAAGAAGGCCTGGGCGGCGTGCGCATCGAAGACACCCTGATCGTGACAAAGAGCGGATGTGAGGTGATTACGAAGAGCACAAAACAACTTGAGCTTATTTAACGGTGACACTCTTCGCAAGATTCCTCGGCATATCGGGATTCACCCCACGCTCAAGGCTGAGGTAGTAGGCCAGGAGCTGGATCGGAATAATGTTCACAATCGGAGAGGCGATGCCGGCATCCGGCACGCGGATCCACTGGTCGAAGGTTTCCTGCATATGGGGAGAAACGCCAATAATGTGAGCACCACGGCTTTTGAGCTCCGAGGTATTGTTGAGGATGTCCTTTTTCACCTCATCTTCCGCGACCAGGGCGATGCACGGCATGCCCGGGGTAATGAGCGCAATCGGGCCGTGCTTCAGCTCGCCGGCGGCAAAGCCTTGGGCATGAATGTAAGAAACTTCTTGGATCTTGATGGCCGCTTCAAGGGCCATGGGATGATTAGCGGCCTTGCCGATGATGTAGGCATGTTCTGCCTTGGCAATGGTGTGGGCTACAGCCTTGATGTGCTTCAGAAATCGCGGATTGAGCATGTCGTTGATCAGAGAGGACGTTTCGATGAGCAACTTCTTGCCTTCCTCGAGCTTTCCCGCAATCGCATAGGCGATGAGAAGGAGAAGTGAAAGCTGTGAGGTCGTAGCTTTCGTCGAGGCCACAGCTTTTTCCGGACCGGCATTGATGAAGAGAGAAAAATCTGAAGCTCTTGCAACCGAAGAGCTCTGAACATTCACAATCGAAAGGACTTTGGCACCCTTCTCTTTGGCCACGCGCATGGCTTCCAGAACATCGGCCGTCTCGCCGCTCTGAGAGACCACGATGAGGAGGCTTTCGGGGATGAGGAAATGATGATAAATTGGAAATTCTGAAGACGGGGCAAAATTGACATGCTTGGCCGCAATGATCGAGAAAAAATATTCCGCTGCCATGCAGACTTTGCCCGCGGTACCACAGCCCGAAAGGAAAACGCCCTTGGCGTTCTTCATGTAGTCCACGATTTTCAAAATTTCTTCCTCTTGCTGATTGATGGCTCTGCGGATCGTCTCTTTTTGCTCCATGATCTCCTTCAGCATGAAGTGATCGTAATTGCCTTTTTGTGCCTGCTCTTCAGTCCAGTCAATCGTGATCGTTCGTTTTTCAATCTCCATGTCTGTGATCAGATCATAAAATCGCGGCCGTTCATCCAGGACCACGAGCTGATCGTCATCGAGATAATTGACCTCTCGGGTGTATTCAAGAAAAGCGGGGATATCGGAAGCGAGAAACCATTCATTTTTTGACACACCCAAAATAAGAGGCGAACCTCTTCTCGCCGCCACCACGCGATCATCATCTTCGTGCATCACGATGAAAGCATAGCGGCCTTCAAAAACTTTGCAGGCTTTTTTCACGGCATCCACAAAATCCATGCTGGTACTGTACTCGGCAATAAGCTCAGCAATAACCTCTGTATCGGTTTGTGTGCGAAATTTTTCCTTGCCGAGCAAATTTTTTAGTTCTGCATAATTTTCAACAATCCCGTTGTGAATCACCACAACTTTGCCATCGGACGATCGATGGGGATGAGCATTGATTTCTGTGACCATGCCATGCGTTGCCCAGCGTGAATGACTCATCGCGATAGAGCTTTCTTCATGCTCGAAAGGAATCTCCGTAACTTCAGAAATTTTTCCAATTTTCTTTTCAACCATGATTTTCCCGCCCTTTTTCCAGGCAACCCCCCACGAATCATAGCCCCTGTATTCGAGCTTCTTTAAACCTTCAAAAACAATGAAGGGGGCATTTGTTCGAGACCCTTTGTACGCAAATATTCCACACATAAAAAAACCGTTTGAGACGCGCTCATGATAGCAAAACCTTGGACTCTTGAAAAGGAAGCGCAACCTGTTAGACTTTTTTGTATGGCCTGTCATCGCATCATTTCGGTCGCTCTCACCGTCCTTGTTTTTGTGCTTTTATTGCCAAACAAAACTTTTGCGACTGGTTTCGATGAGGAAAAAAATCAATGGCTCACCACCAAAGCGGCTCTTCAGGCAACCCTCAACGTCGCCGAGCCCCATCGCAAACAGGAGCTGCGAAAAGAAATCGCGGGTGTTACAAAAGCGCTCAAGGAGCTCCGAACGCGAAAAAAGAAAAAATCCCTCAGGCCCGTGAAACTCAGCATTCGATCCGGAGAAGTGAGGAACGCCGACCTTCCGGCCCTCCCAAACATTGTCTCGGGCATTGCGAGCTATTATGCCGAAAAATTTAATGGTCGAAAAACAGCTTCCGGAGCCATTTTTTCCAATGAGCTCCTGACGGCAGCTCATATGACGCTCCCGTTTGGGACGAGGGTTCGAGTCACGAGCCTGAATACGGGCAAATTCGTGGACGTCACCATCAATGATCGTGGACCCTACACACCCGGAAGAATGATCGATCTTTCCAAAGCTGCTTTTTCAGCCATCGACAGCATCTCGCATGGCATTGTGCCGGTCACCATGGAAGTGCTGAAAGAGTAGACTCATGAGCCTCAGAAGAGTAGAATAAACATATTCTCAATGCTTGAACGTATGTGGACAGCCGTCTTTATCGTGTTGCACCTGCTTTCACTCACTTTTTGCCTGGTCTCAACCCGGATGACCTTTCGTTATATTTCGAAGCATCAGGTTCAGGCCAGAGACCGTTATCTTCTTTTTGGATTTTTACATACTCGATATGTAGCACTGTTTTATGTCGTGAGCATCAGCGTCCTCACGGCCATCTCCATATCATCCGTTCTCTATTTTTCACTCTCCCCATGAATTTCTGGGAATCTTTTCTCGGCTTTGACCCCAATCGGGAAACCATGTTTCCGGGCCAGCATCCGGATGAAGAAGTGGCCCTCATGACGGTCTTCCACTGGATCACGCTCGTTCCGTATGTTCTCATTCTTTTCTTGGGGCTCTTGACGATTGGCGCCTTGCCCTGGCTCCTCAGTGCCGCGGGGGCATTTTCTCCGAAGCTGATGATCCTCTGCTTCAGCGTTATTCTCGCTCTTTTTATTCATCTGCTCTGCTTTCGACTCTACAATTTTTTTCTGAAGGTCATCATCATTACCAATGTTCGAATCATTCATGTCTCCCACACGGTATTTCTCAGACGTGAACGTGAAGCCATGGCCATGAATCACATCCAGGAATTCCGGTATCATCAGCGTGGGCTTTTTCCCCGCCTCTTTCACTATGGCAGCCTGCTCGTCTTTGGTGCGAGCACGGATGTCGAATATGTTTTTCATCATGTCCCCCATGTCAATCGCCTCCACCATCTCCTGGGAGAAATTCACCAGCAGTCCATGAAAAATATTCGCAGCGGAACGCAACTCTAGAGCTTATTTCGAGCCTCCTGCAGCAGCTGAATTGTTTTTTCTTTTCCCAGGACCCACGCGCTTTCAAAAGCCCCCGGGGAAAATTCCGAACGTGTGAGAGCAACACGGATGGGCCAGAGGACTTGGCCATTTTTTAATCCGCTTTTTTGGATAAGCTCCATGAGCGCTTTTCGAATGTCAGCCTCTTGCCAAGAAGAAAGCTCGCGAAGAGATACAAGAGCAAGGTTAAAAACCAAGGCTGTAGTTTTCCGATCGACCGCCATTTTTTCGTTCAGAAGGAGCGAAGGTGCAAGGAAAGGAGGGGAAAAATAAAATCCCATGAACTCCTCGAGTTTTTCCGGATCCTGAGTAACCTTATCCTTCACGATGTATAGTGATCGGAGAAGAAAGTCCGGATTCTTTTCATACTTTTCGGGAAGGAACGGCTTCACCCAGGGCAGAAGAAGTTCAGCAAATTTCAAGCGGTCAGCATCCCCCTCGATATCGATTTTACAACCTCCCTGTTTTGTTTCCTGAACCTTCATCGGAATTTTCAACTCCTCCGCTTTTTGTTTAAGTTTTCGCTGCCTCCAGACGCCGCGGAACCAGTGAAGCTTTTCGAGATTAAAAACAGCCCCAGCCTTTTGAACCTTGGTGACATCGAAGATTTCAACCATCTCTTCCTTGGAATAGATTTCTCGAGTACCACCGGGGTTCCATCCAAGGAAGGCGATGAAGTTCAGAAGCTCTTCTTTTTCAAATCCTTTTTTCATATAGTCTTCCACCGCCACATCGCCCTGACGCTTGCTGAGCTTTGAACGATCCGGATTGAGGATGAGCGGAAGATGGGCGAAGATCGGAAGCTTCCAGCCAAAAGCCTGGTACAGAAGGATGTGTTTTGGCGTTGATGGGAGCCACTCTTCTCCGCGAATCACATGCGTCACCTCCATGAGGTGATCATCGACAACATTGGCCAGGTGATAGGTGGGGAAGCCATCGGACTTGAGCAGCACCTGATCGTCGATCGTCTGCGTCGCGACCTTGACCTTCCCGCGCACCACATCGTCAAAAATAACGAGCTCATCCTTCGGAACCTTTAAACGAATGACATGAGAGACTTTTGATTTGAGTTTTTCGGCAACTTCTTCCTTCGTGAGCAAACGACAATGTCCGTCATACATGGTGGGCAGTTTCGAGGCTTCTTGTTTTTTCCGAAGTGTCTCGAGACGCTCTTCGCTGCAAAAGCAAGGATAGGCTTTTTCTTTTTTAAGAAGCTCAGCAGCGTAGAATTGATACTGTTCCAGACGCTCGGACTGACGATAGGGCCCATGAGGACCGCCGACATGCGGACCCTCGTCGAACTCAAGATCAGCCCAGCTCAGGGTTTTGATGAGATTTTCTTCAGCTCCTTCCACTTCCCTTTTTTGATCCGTATCTTCAATTCTTAGAATAATTTTTCCTTTGTTCTGTCGTGCAAAAAGATAGGCATACAAAGCCGTGCGCAGACCTCCCACATGGAGATAGCCCGTGGGGGACGGTGGAAAACGCGTGACAATCATAATTCTCAAAAAATCCTTTCAAAGTCTATCAGCACGCACTCATTCTTGCTATACTCCTCCCGTCTTTTAATCATCGCATGCAGGCCGATCGTGTTCGAAAGCTCGAAGCACTAAAAAAACTGGGCATTAATCCTTTTCCGGAAAAATTTTCAAAGACCCATGGGTTCACAGAAGCTAAGGTGCTTCAGGAAGGCACGAAAGTCGCAGTTGCCGGAAGGCTGATGACCCTTCGGGAAATGGGAAGACTCGCCTTTGCCCACCTCCAGGATTTTACTGGAAGAATGCAGGTGGTGTTTGAAAAAGAACACCTTGGTGAACAAACTTTTGAGCTCCTGAAACTTCTGGACCTCGGAGATTTTCTTGGAGTTCATGGGAAAATTTTCACCACAAAAAAAGGAGAAATCTCCGTGCTTGTGGACAGCTTTCAGCTCCTTGCGAAAGCCCTTCGTCCGCTTCCGGAAAAATGGCATGGACTGAAGGACAAAGAAACCTCATACCGCCATCGCTATCTGGATCTCATCAGCAATCGCGAGTCCCTCGAACGCTTTATCTTCCGTTCAAACTTCATCCGCGCGCTACGAGAATTCTATTGGAAGGAAGGCTTCTACGAAATTGAATGCCCGTATCTTTCTTCGACGGCCTCCGGCGCCCTCGCTCGCCCCTTCATCACGCATCATAATGCCTTCGATCAAGACTTTTATCTTCGCATTGCCATTGAGACCTTTCAGAAGGAAGCCACGGTCGGAGGATTTGAAAAAACCTTTGAAATCGGAAAAGTCTTCCGCAACGAAGGCATCGACCCCTCACATTTGCAGGAATTTACCATGCTAGAACACTACGCCGTGTACTGGAACTACGAAGATAATATGGAGTTCACGGAACGAATGTTTCATCACCTGCTCAAACAAACGCTTGGCATTCTGAAGGTCGACATTCCTGATCGCGATGGGAAACTCCAAAGCATTGATTTTGGGAAACCTTGGAAGCGTGTGAGCTTCCGAACCCTCATCCAAGATGACTGTGGGATTGATATTGCAACGTTCAAAACGGCTGAAGAGCTTCGTGTCGACATTCGAAAGAAAAAAATTGAACTGGAGGGCGTTGAGAAGCTCGGGCTTGGCAACCTCATCGATTCTCTCTACAAAAAAGTTTCGCGTCCGAAGATCATCCAGCCGACCTTCCTCCTCGAACATCCGGTCGATGTCTCCCCTCTTGCCAGAAGGAACGACAAAAATCCACACATCGTAGATCGTTTTCAATTGGTCGTCTGTGGATGGGAAATCGT
Organism: uncultured Candidatus Peribacteria bacterium; assembly: GCA_964634525.1. Lineage (GTDB taxonomy): Bacteria > Patescibacteriota > Gracilibacteria > JAUYGZ01 > JAUYGZ01 > CAZWLI01. The sequence continues at coordinate 7,959 of CAZWLI010000056.1, forward strand.
GAACGCCTATTCCGAGGTCGTGGATCCGCTCGACCAGGCACAACGTTTTGATCATCAGGCCTCGGCGAAAGAGAAGGGTGACGAAGAAGCTCATGGCGCCGATGATGAATTTGTCATCGCCATGGAGCACGGCATGCCACCGCAGTCCGGCTGGGGTATGGGCATAGATCGGATCGTCGCGCTCCTCACGAAACAGGACAACGTGAAAGACGTGGTTCTTTTTCCGCTCATGAAACCTCTGGAACACGCACCAAAGCAAGAAATTCAACCAGCACCAAAAAAAATATGATCCAAAAAGATTTGGGCTGGTGTCAAATTTTTATAGGAGGTGATAGGAATGACCTTTCTCGAGAGGCAACTATCGAGATGAATCAAGTGCACAGCACAACGATTCAGGCTGTGAGCATGCCCATGAGAGGATCACGAATTTTTCCGCAAACGGATGGGCTCATCACGGATCAACGAAATATTCTTCTGGTCACAAAAACAGCAGATTGCGTTCCTATCCTTCTCTGGAATGAAAAAGCCGTGCCGACAGGCAGGCAGGAAAAAGTTATTGCCGTCCTCCACTGCGGTTGGAAGGGATTTTTTCGCGGTATCATTGAAGCCTTTGGAAAAAAGTGCCAAACACTTGGATATTCAGCCGATCATTTCTCAGCATTCCTCGGGCCACATCTTCGAAAGGAAAGCTTTGAAGTGAGAGAAGATTTCTTCGATCACATTCCGGAAGGCAAAAAAAAATATCTCCTGAAATTGGGGTCAAAATATCACTACGATCTCACCCTTGGAGTCATGGAAATCTTGAACTCCTTTGGTATACAAAACGTTGAAGACTGCGGAATTGATACCATGACATCTCAAGAATACTTTTCCTATCGAGCGATGGGGAAAGACTGTTCGAGGTTTACGAGTTGCATTATAATGCCGTAGTATGCTCAAAATCTTAAAATCCTATTTCCCGCAACATCACCCTCTACGCCTTGCATGCCATCGCTTCAAGGCTTTTTTGGCCTGTCTCTGGTATCGATATCCTTCGAACAAGCTGATCGTGATCGGCATCACCGGTACGAATGGCAAGACAACCACAGTGAATCTGACGACCCGGATTCTTGAAAAAGCCGGATTTAAGGTCGGCATGTCCTCGACGATCAATTTCAAAATCGATCGAAAAGAATGGCAGAACACGACGCACAAAACAACGCTCGGGCCTTTTCAAATGCAAAAGTTGCTGCGAGACATGGTGAACACCGGCTGCCGGTATGCCGTCGTAGAAACAAGCTCTCATGCCATCGCGCAGCACCGCGTCGCCGGGGTAAACTATGACGTTGCGGTCATTTCCAATGTCACACCCGAACACCTCGACTATCACAAATCGATGAAGGCCTATCGAGAGGAAAAAATAAAACTTTTTGCGTCTCTCTCAGAACACAAAAAGAAAAAAGGGGTTGCAAAAATTTCCATTCACAACAGCGATGATCAGGACAACTATGAAGCCTTCATGGGATTTCCAGCCGACCAAAAAATCGGGTACGGAAGAACGTTTCATGAAGATCCCCGAATTCAGGACCATGTCACTGCCAAGAATATCGAGCTCCATTCTCAGTTCACCGATCTGACGCTTCAAACTCCAAAAGAGGAAAAAAGAATGCGGTACTATCTTCCCGGAGATTTTAATATCGATAATCTTCTCGCGGCGGTTTCTGTCGCTACCAGCCAAGGAGTTTCGCTCGATATCGTTGCGGAGGCGTTGAAAGGTATCCATGCGATGCCCGGGAGACTCGAGGCGATTGAAGAAGGCCAACCCTTTAAAGTGTTCATTGATTTTGCCCTCACCGAAAACAGTTTCAAAAAGCTTCTCATGACGGTACGCCCGCTTACGACCGGAAAGCTCTGGGTCGTCTTTGGATGCTGCGGTGACCGTGATCAGAAGAAACGACCAAAGATTGGCGAGATTTGCGCTCTCCTGGCGGATCGCGTGATCGTGTGTGATGATGAACCCTACACCGAAGACCCGAAAGCAATTCGAGATATGATTCTTCAGGGCATTCACAACACCACGGTGAAAGAAAACGAGCAGTATTTTGAAATCTCGGATCGTGAGGAAGCCATTCGATTTGCCATTACGCATGCGCAAGCAGGTGATAGCATTGTCGTCCCGGGAATGGGAGACTTCGAGGGGAGAACCTTCAAGGATGGCGTGAAGCCCTGGAGCGAGCGTCAAGTGATTCGAAAGGTCCTCAAAGAGTCAACCCCTTGCGAATTGGTTTCAGGAGGACTATGATTGGCTCCTCTATCATTAACATTCTCCCTATGAAGACCTTCATCACGGACGGTTGCGCCTGTGGGAAAGGAAGCTGCGGATGCGGACTCACCCTCGGTGGTGGCTGTGGCAGCTGCTAGTCAAGGCTCAATTTCGTCTTAAAAAAAACCACTCCTCCGGGAGTGGTTTTTTAAATGAAATCGTTGATTTGGCGATTCATCGCTGATACGCTCTTTGCGCCCGAAAATTACGGAGCAGTAGCTCAGTTGGTTAGAGCGCCCGCCTGTCACGCGGGAGGTCGCGGGTTCGAGTCCCGTCTGTTCCGCCAACTTTCAAAAAAATGTGCTATAATCCCCCAGCATTCTTTTTGATTCTTTTTTATGGATCCTGGCAATGTCATTATCCGGTTTGATGAGGTGAGCTTTGGCTACGTCCACGATATGCCAATTCTTGACGAAGCCAGCTTCTCGATACGAGAAAATGCCAAGATCACGATCATGGGACAAAATGGAGCAGGAAAAAGCACCATCTTTAAAATGATCCAGGCTGCGAGTGCTGGAAATAAAGAAAGCGCTTTTGTTCCGACATCCGGAAGTGTTCATGTCCGAGACAATGCTTCGATTGCCATTGCTCTTCAGGTCATGCCAAAGGAGCACTTTGGTCAAAATATTTTGGAATATTTCGCCACAGCCTTTGCGGAAAAAAAATACAGTCTTGAGAAGCTTGTTCGAAACGCCATGGATATCGTTCATCTCGAAATTCCTTTGGAACGAAAAGTGAAAGAGCTTTCCGGTGGTCAGCAAGCCCGCCTGCTGCTCGCATACGCCTTAATCCAAGATGCTGATATTTTGCTTCTCGATGAACCCACGAACAATCTCGATACCAAGGGGATTGATCACCTCACGGGCTTCCTTATGACCTATGAAAAAACCGTGATCGTCATCTCTCATGATGCCGCTTTCCTCAATGCCTTTACGGATGGCGTTCTGAACCTCGATGTGTTTACCAAAAAAGTTGGCCAATACGTAGGCAATTATTTTGACGTCGTGGAGGAGATCAAGGCCCAGATCGAACGAGAGCAAAGGGAAAATTCCCGCCTGATTCGAAATATCCAGGACCGCAAAGACAAGGTGAATTTTTTCGCGCATAAGGGGGGCAAGATGAGAAGGCTCGCGAAAAAACTTCGCGAAGAGGTGGCGGATGATGAAGAGAATATGGTGGATGTACGAAGAGATGAGAGAACGATTCGACCCTTTACGATTCCGGCTCAAGAATGGCCGGCGGTTATCGCAAGAATTTCTTCCGTGGGAGTGATCAAGGATCATCGGCGTCTCGAAAAAAAAGTTCAGATCAAGCTTTTTCGCCAAAGCCGCCTGCTCATTACAGGACCAAACGGCATCGGAAAGAGTACGCTGTTGCGAGAGCTTGCTGCTGGCAAATCAAAGGGGTGTTCGATCGCAGAGAACCTGAAGGTTGGCTATTACCAGCAGGATTTCTCCGGCCTTGATTTCGAAAAAACAGTCTATGCCTCCCTTGCCGAAATGATGGATTCTCCGAATCATGAAAAGATTTATGCCACCGCAGCTCATTTTCTGCTGGATAGCGAGATGATTCAAAATACCGTAGGCTCTCTTTCAGAGGGTCAAAAGGGGCTCCTCTGCTATGCCCGCTTTGTGCTTCAAAAGCCAGGACTCCTGATCCTCGATGAGCCAACGAATCATATCAATTTTCGACATATACCTATTATCGCGAAGGCGATTGATGATTTCGAAGGCTGTGTCATCCTCATCTCTCACATGCCGGAATTCGTCGAGCAAATCAAGATCGAGGAAATCCTGGATCTGGAGATTTTGTAACCAAAAACCGTGCTCATCGTTTCTGAAATCTTCCATTCAATCCAAGGCGAAGGGCCAAATGCTGGCTATCCATGTGTTTTCCTTCGAACTGCAGGATGTAATCTTCGCTGCAGCTGGTGCGACACTCCGTATGCCCTCGAATTCCGCCAGGGAAAAAAGATGAAGCCTGAAGAGGTGGCTGCCAACATTGAATCATTTGGAAGCAATCACCTGGTCATTACGGGAGGAGAGCCCATGATACAGCAGAAAGCTCTCGTGGAAGTGCTCCAGCAATTGAAAAACTATTATGTCGAAATAGAAACGAATGGCGGCTTCGAAAGCACGATCGATCAATACATTCATCAGATCAACTGCTCCCCAAAACTCTCCGGCTCAGGGAATAAGACGTATGAGCTGAAGCTCCTGCCCAATGAAAAGACTTGGTACAAATTTGTGATTGGCAATAAACGAGACCTTGAAGAAACACTCGAATATATTGAACGCTACAAACTTCCCAAGCAACGGATTCGGCTCATGCCGGAAGGTGAGACAGAAGCAAAAAGTAAGAAGAATTCCCTGTGGCTCATTGAGCAGTGCAAAAAATATGGATTTATTTTTAATCCCCGTATTCATATTCTTCTCTATGATACGAAGCGAGGAGTGTAATTCTTCACGATGAAAAAAAAGGCTCTTATCGTCTTCTCCGGAGGTCAGGATTCCACCACATGCCTTCAGTGGGCGCT
>CAZWLI010000057.1:0-15134 GCA_964634525.1 uncultured Candidatus Peribacteria bacterium
ACCTTGATGTATGAAAAAATTTAAAATAATTCCGAAGGAGAATTTTGACATCGAATCTATGAAAAAATGGTATAAAGCATCAACAGAATCTAAAATTGACTGGCTCTCGGAAACGGTACATTTTTTGTATCATGTGAAACCGATGAAGAAGAGATGAGCTTCGTCATTTAATCATTGATATGGAAACAGTTCTTGAATTTCTCCCCATTTTCATTGCAATAATTCTTTTGGTGACTTTTTTAGAATTTTTTTTCCTAAAATTTGTAAAATTCTATTTCTTAAAAAGTGAATGTTCTGTAGGCATGCCAGTTTTTGTAATTTTAATGATCATCAATACAATCCTTTTCTTTACATTTGGTTTGCCGTTTATTGATAAGTCTCCAACACTTTCACGTTGGCTTCTTTCTACCGAACGGTCACTTGAATCGGAGCCTCCTTCTTGTCCTCCTGTTTGTCCCCCCTATTCTCAGCAGTAGTGGGAGGGAAAGGAAGAACTATTAATAGAAAAATCAGGTGATGCATCACCTAAATCATTGTGGGCCTATAACGTTATGAGTAGAAAGTTTATACAGATGCCTTAAGGTGTTTATTTGCAAAAAAAAGTTCGTAGCTTCTGTTAGCCGTCGAAATCAGCAACTTCTAGAATAGAGCAAGATTTTGATTGATTTTCGGCTCGATTTGGCTTATATTGTATTTGCAAGAAGTAAGACCTGACGCGTTTCGAGTCCCAAATGGAGCCCCGTCAAAGCGGAGGTCTTTTTTGCTTGTGCTATAATGAAAAAGACAAACCGTTCATATGACCAATCGAGAAAAATTCTTGAGTCTCTACAGCAATCTTCCACTTCCACTTCGAGATGAGATTATTTTAGTGATTGATAATAAGCCCATCACGTGGAATGTTGCCTATCTTGAGGTAAGTGCAAATACGACCCTCAGTAAGGACATTTTGATCAAATTAGAAAGTCTTCAAATTATTTAATTTTCACTATCTGTGTCAAACAAGGACAAAAAAGATCAGATCACTGGCGACGAAGAGGTTCGAAAGCTTGTCTTGGCGAGAATGCAGACCTGGTCTCCGACGACGATAAAATCAATTGGCAATAAGGGGACTTTTAGCCGTGATGAATTAATCCAGCATGTTGTACAAGGTGATGAAATAGGAAAAACCTTAGAAGCGGTTGAAATGGAATGGCTGAGAGGACTAAAATCCGATTTCATTCGTGAATTGTATGGGAAATAAGAAAATGATGATCACTCGACCGGAGCATGATCCTGGACTCAGGTATCTTTCTGCATGGAGTTCGAAAGTCATTGAAGTGGCAAAGGACAAGGGCTTTGAAGTTATTGATCTGAAAGGTACAAAAGTCACCAAAACTGAATTCGAAGGGCGAATTCGAAAAACAAAACCTGATTTCGTCATGTTGAACGGGCATGGAAGTGCTGATTCGGTCACGGGACATGATAATGAAGAACTTGTCGGGTCTGGTGTTAATGACCATCTCCTAAAAAATCGCATCACATATGCCGTCTCATGTGATTCTGCTGCCGGTCTCGGGAAAAAATGCGGTGATCATGCCACAGCTTACATCGGATACGATCAGAAATTTATTTTCTCCATCGATTCCAGATACCTCAATAGCCCTCTTGCCGATGCTCGAGCACAGCGCCTTCTCGAACCATCAAACCATGTAGCCATATCCTTGTTAAAAAATCATACGGCCAAAGAGGCCTCTGATCGATCGAAAGATGTTTCGCTTCGTACCATCAGATCTCTCCTCACGAGCAATCATATGGATCCGGATTCCCTCGATGATGCAAAGGATCTTTATTGGAACATGAAGCATCAAGTATGTATTGGTGCCGAGAATCTTCGGCTATGAAAAAGGTACGCATAGTGTTCACCAGCGATCACCAATTCATTTATTCTTCAGTATCCCCTTTTGTCATGTGGCGAAACCTGCCTGCCGGCAGGCAGGTGGCAGACGAACTACCTTGAGGTGGTAGCGCCTTTACAGGCATGGAGCCATGCCTTCGGCAGACGGAGGTTCAAGCCTGCCCGCCGTGGCGGACCACATTTTTTGGCTTCTGGAAGCCATTAGGATATTACCATCCGTCTAGGATTAGGGGAGGCTCTTAGTTGTACTCGAATTTTCTTTATCTTTTAAGTATAGTGAGATTATCTCGATGATAGAGCAAATGATGAAAGGTTTAAATTACTCTATGTCCTCAGCATCCCTTCTTAAATCGTTTCGGAAGTACCGCAAATTTTCTGCTTTACAGAAAAAGAAGTTTTTCAAAAGATTCGAATTAAAAATGGTTTACCGTACAACGAAGACTGAAAACCCAGAAACAACACTCGGATTAGTTAAAAGAACCCTTGCTCATCTTAAACGATGAAAAAGAAAATTGGTGAAACCAGTTATCGAGAGACTTCTCTAGGCATCATTCCACGATCAAAGCTTATTCCACTCGAGATCGAAGGGATCACAAAAGCTTTGGATTTTGTGCTGAAAAAATATCAAAAAGGAAAAATTCCGATTTCAGCTGCATTTTTTAAAGAGATTCATCGAATTGGATTTGCTTGGATCTTTCCTCGAGAAGCAGGTCAGTTTAGAAAAATTCAATTACAAGTTTCAAGTCACTCACCGCCAAAGCATTACCTTGTTCCAGAACTCATGGAGAATTTTGTTGGGGACTTGAAGGTGAGAATAAAAAATCTTCCATCAGATAAAGGCGATCAATTTATTTCAAGACTCATCGATCTCCTAGCCTGGACTCATCATCGATTCCTCTGGATTCATCCATTTTTTGACTACAATGGCAGAATGGGAAGACTCCTTGTGAATATCGTGCTGATCAATCTTGATTTACCTCCGATAGAGCTGCACGTGGAAACAACCGCTGGTAGGAAAAAATATGTAAAAGCACTCCAAAATGCTGATCTGGGTAATTACAAAGAACTTCAATCCATTATTGAATCCGCAATCAAAGAATCAGCCCTCGAAGTGTAATAAGTTCGTCCGCCTCCATTACTTCTTCTTTTTCCCCTGGTCTTCCCCTGACTTGGCTTCATCGAGCGTCACCGTCACTTCGTGCTCTTTGCCTTGGCGCAGGTAGCTGACCTTGAGCTTGTCTCCCGGCGCGTACTTCATGATTTCACGCTGAAGGGGATTTTTTTGGGTGACCTTCACTCCGTTCACCGCGGTGATGATGTCTTTTTCCAGGAGGCCAGCCTTCTCGGCAGGTTTACCCGGAAGCACGGCGAAGGTCTTGCCATCACCCTTCAAGAGCGCGCCCTCCTGATCTTCCTTCAGCCCCATTTCTTTGTTGGTTTCCGGAGTGAGCATACTAAACATCACCCCCAGAATGGGCCGAATGATTCTCCCCTTCTCCGTGATGCTTTTCACCACGGGCTTCACATCATCGATCGGAATGGCAAAGCCAATGCCAGTGGCTCCGGAGGCAATCGCGGTGTTGATGCCCACCACTTCTCCTGCGAGATTGATGAGCGGACCTCCGGAGTTGCCGGGATTGATGGCAGCATCGGTCTGGATCAATCCTGAAAGGTTTTCACCACGTCCCATGCCGTCCGAGGCCACGATCTGGCGACCGATCGCCGAGACAATGCCTTGGGTTGCGGAATTCTGAAATTCCGCCAGCGCATTTCCAATCGCGATCACGCTCTGGCCGATTTTCAGTTTTCCGGATTCTCCAAAAACGACGGGCTTCAAATCCGGGAGTTTTTTTCCAGCATCGCTCTTCAAGCGAATCACGGCAATGTCATTGAGCGCATCGCGACTCACCACTTCGGCCGGGAACTCACTGCCATCGTGAAGGAGCACGGTGTAGTCGGCATCTTCATTGGCGACCACATGGCGATTGGTCAGGATGAGACCCTCCTTGCTCATAATGAAGCCGGAGCCACCGCCGACTTTCTGCTTTTGTTGTTTTTGATCGTCATTATTTTGCTGGGGCTCTTGGGGCTGATTGTCGAAGGGCTGGAAGAAATTTTTGAAAAAGGGATCGCCTTGAAAAAGATCAAAGGGACTGGCACCTTGCTGACGGATCGTTTTCAAATTTTCCGAGATAACAATACTCACGACCGATGGCGAGACTTTTTCAATGGCATCGATGGTTTGAGACTTTTCATCGATCAGCTTCATCTCGACCGGCTGCACGATGGCTTGCTCAGAGTCAGCCCTAGGCTCTGAAATTTGACTTCCGATAAGCCCTCCAAAAAAGCCGGAAACAAGAGCGGTGACAACGACAACGGTAAGAGATTTCTTCGAAAGTTCCATAGAGTAAAATGACAAAAAATACTACCTTGATTCCATACGAACATTCGCCGAAAATGTAACATCGGTCAAGGTTGAAATAAAAGTGTTTTGCTGGTCTTGTGCTATACTGCACTCCGGTATGGCCACGATGTCCTTCATGACGTTTGGGAATCAAGACAGCAAACCCCTCCTTTTCCTTCATGGCTGGGGAGTCTGTGGAGAGAAGTATGCTGAACTGGGTCGTATTCTGGCCAAAGATTTTTTCGTGATCATTCCGGATTTGCCGGGATTTGGGAAAACCCCTGCTCCTGCTCAAGCATTTTCTGTTCAGGACTATGCCAGCAGTATGATGGAGTTTATTCATCAGCAGGGGCTCAAGAGGGTTTTTCTTCTCTGCCATTCCTTTGGCGGAAGGATTGCTCTCAAGCTGGCGAGTGAACATTCAGAGCTCTTCACGGCCATGATCCTTTCTGGCACGCCAGGGGTGGAGCGATTTTCTCTGAAGCGAAGTTTGAAGAGAAGCCTTGCCTGGCTCATTGCAAAAGTTCTGAAGCCATTTCGAGGGATTCCTCAGGTGGAGCGAATTCGCAGTCGCTTCTATGAAAAGAGAGACTTGGGAAAACTCGAAGGCGTCATGAAGGAAACCTTTTTGAAGGTGGTGGCTGAAGATCTCACACCCTGCGCCAAGAAGATTTCACTGCCAACCCTTCTGCTCTGGGGTATCCGAGATCGGCTCACTCCCGTCATGGATGGTGAAAAACTTCTGGAAGTTATCCCCGGAAGTTACCTGAAAATTTTTGCCAACGTTGGGCATGCGCTCCCGTACGAAAAGCCGCATGAGTTTGCGCGCGATGTTCGATCCTTCCTTTTTCGATACCTGTGATTCACACCTCACTGTCGCCAAATACCGAAGCGGATGATCTGTGGCTTGTATTCAGGAGCCTTGTTTCGCCATGGTCATGGAAGCGAGGAGAGAGTGCTCGTCAACTTGAAGAGGTGTTTCAAACGTACCTTGGTACTGCGCACGCTATTTCTTTTCAGCGAGGCCGAGATGCCCTGCTCGTGCTTCTTCAGGCGCTCGACATTGGCAAGGGCGATGAGGTTATTTTGCAGGCCTATAGCTGCATTGTTGTTCCGAATGCCATTGTGTTTGTTGACGCCAAGCCTGTGTACGCCGATCTGGAGAGCAATGGCTTCAATATAGACCCCCAGAACACCGAAAAGCTCATCACCAAGCGAACCAAGGTAGTGATTGTGCAGCATACCTTTGGCGAGCCGGCCCATCTGGAGGCCATTCAGGCGCTGTGTAAAAAACACAATATTTTCCTCATCGAGGACTGCGCGCACAGTCTTTCCGGGAGTTTTAAGGGCAGCAAACTTGGAACTTTTGGTGATGCTGCCATCTTCAGCTTCGGCCGAGACAAGATTATTTCCAGTGTGTGGGGCGGGATGGTGACGACGAAAGATTCGCTGCTGGCCGAGAAGCTGCGAAAAATTCAGGCAGGACTACTGCTCCCTTCTTCCTTTCAGATTGTTCAAGCCCTGCTTCATCCGCTGCTTTTTGCTCTCATCAAGCCCATCTATCGGTTTCGAATTGGCCGAGGACTTATTAAGCTCTTCCAGAAGGCAAAGCTGCTTCCCTTGGTGATTTTTTCAGAAGAAAAGGAAGGCAAGAAGCCTGCTTTCATGCCGCAAAGAATGCCAGCCGTGCTGGCGCGCATGGCTCTGCTTCAACTCAAGAAGTTGGACCGATTTCATGGTCACCGAAAGACCATCGCCAAGCTCTATTTCGAAGGCTTGAAAGGTATTCCTGGCCTAGGGCTTCCTTCACCTCATCCCGACGGCGATTCCGCCTGGCTTCGCTTCACGATTCGGACCCCTCGTGCGAAAGAGCTCCTCGCCAAGGCGAAAGATCGAGGAATTTATTTGGGTGATTGGTACCAAAGCATTATTGCTCCAGCCGACTGCGATCCGAAAGACTTTCAGTATGAGATGGGTTCTTGTCCACGAGCCGAAAAAGCAGCAAAGGAATCAGTCAACTTACCAACGCATATTCAGATGGCCGACACGCAAGTGCGGGAGGTTATTGATTTTATATGCTGTGACGAGCACCCTTGAGGTAACCCTGCATTTTTTTCACAGCATTGACTTTCCTGGCTCTTGCTTTGGCCTTGTTTCGACGCTTGTGCTGCGAAGAGGTCGGGAAGACCATTCCGACGAGGCCATGTTGATGTTCTTTGCCACCACGATTGGACATAGTACGATAAAGCCTGTGAATGTTAGGTAAAAAGTCTTCGCATGTCAACAAAAGAAGAGGCACAAATGAGAATTCAGAAGCTTCGGGAATTCCTTGCGGAGTGGAATAGGGCGTATTTTCTCGAGAACAAAACAACGGTTTCCGAGTCCGCGCGGGATCAGATGAAGCGGGAACTTCTTGATCTCGAAAAAAAACATCCCGAATTCATCACACCCGATTCCCCTACCCAGCGTATCGGAGCGCCTCTCGATGGTCGCTTGAAAAAAGTCAGGCACAAGACCAAGAAACAAAGCCTGGAGGATGTTTTTGGCCTCGGAGAGATTGAAGAATGGCAGAAGAGAAACCAGCGCATTTTGCCGAGAGAACACTTCGAATACGTGACGGAGCTCAAGATTGATGGGCTCAATATCACGCTCTGGTATGAAAAGGGTCTTCTCGTGAAAGCCCTGACCCGTGGGGACGGAACCTTTGGCGAAGACGTGACGCATAGCATTCGCACCATTGAAGAAATTCCCCTTCGTCTTCCCGTGGCAGCAACGGCAGAAATTTCGGGTGAGGTGTATCTCAGAAAGTCTGTTTTTGAGAAGTTGAAGGAAAAGGAGGATTTTGCAAATACCAGGAATGTCGCCGCCGGCACGATCCGTCAACTCGACCCTGAAATTGCGGCCAGCCGAAAACTTTCCGCCTTTTTTTACACCTTAAAAAACGAAAAGCATCTGAATCAAGATGATGTGCTGAAGACTCTCAAGGCTTGGCATTTGCCCACCGAAGCTCACTGGAAAAAACACGTGGATCTTGCAGGAGTTGAATCATCCATAGAACATTGGACATCCCGTCGCGACGCGCTCGACTATGGTATCGATGGGATCGTTATCAAGATTGTTGATCACAGTCAGCAGGAGCGCCTCGGATCGACCGCGAGATCGCCGCGGTGGGCCTGCGCCTACAAATTTCCTGCGACTCAATCCTCCACCGTCATCGAGGATATCGTGTGTCAGGTGGGCCGCACAGGCGCCATTACACCCGTAGCAAAGCTTCGTCCGACGCTACTGGCCGGCTCCACGATCTCCCGCGCCACCCTTCATAACGAAGACGAGATGAGGCGCAAAGATGTGCGCATCGGTGACACCGTGATCATTCAAAAGGCCGGTGATGTCATCCCAGAAGTCGTGGAGGTCGTAATAAGCCTTCGAACTGGAAAGGAAAGCATATTCTCTTTTCCGCGAAGCTGTCCGATTTGCGAGACGCCTCTTCAGAAGCCCGAAGGCGAAGTCATCGCGCGCTGTCCGAATCACGATTGTCCGGGGAAAAAAAGGGAAAGCCTCTACCACTTTATCGGCAAAAAAGGATTTGATGTCGAGGCTCTCGGGGAAAAAATTGTCGATCAGCTGCTGGACCGAAGCCTCATCCTTTCTGCTGCGGATATTTTCAAGCTCAGTTTCGAAGACATCTACTCGCTCGATCTTTTTGAACAAAAACGTACGGAGAATCTCCTGCGAGCGATTGAGAAGGCGAGACTTATTTCCTTTTCCAAATTTCTCTTCGCGCTTGGGATACGGCACATCGGAGAAAAGACAGCAAAAGACATGGTGAGTGAGCTTCAGAAAAAGATTCCCTTTCATCAGGAAAAAATTCGGCTCGACGAAGAACAAATTTCCCTTTTTGCTGTTGAGCAAGGCGGAAAGACACTGGAAACCACGACACCCCAAGAATTTTTCCACACGCTGAAGACTGACGCTCATCTTCAGGAAGATCTGGCGACGGTGGAAGGGATAGGACCAAAGGCCATCGAATCTCTCCAGGAGTGGCTTTCACACAAGGCGAATCAGCAGCTCCTGCTGAAGCTGAGTGAGCACGGCGTCAAGATCGTAAAAGAGGCACTCACCACAGAGTTTGACGCTGCCATTAGCAGCAAGAGCTTCGTGATCACCGGAACTTTTGAAGGCTTTTCTCGAGAAGAGTTGAAAAGCAGGATCCTTCGAAAGGGCGGAAAGGTGGGAGATCAGGTGAGCTCAAAGACCACAGCCCTGCTGGCGGGAGAAAATCCTGGGTCCAAGCTGAAGAAAGCCGAGGAGCTTGGGATACCCAAATGGGACGAAAAAACTATTTTTGCAAGATTTTTTTGACATATTTGCCTGTGTAGCTCTTCGTGCTCTTGGCAACCTGTTCTGGCGTTCCTTCGGCGATGATATAGCCACCGCTGTCGCCTCCCTCCGGTCCAAGGTCGATGATCCAGTCGGCGCATTTGATGACGTCGAGATTGTGCTCGATGACCACCATGCTGTTGCCGTTGTCCACGAGGGTTTGGAGTACTCTGAGGAGTTTACTCACATCATCGAAGTGCAGACCCGTGGTAGGCTCATCCAGGACGTAGAAGGTCTTGCCCGTGGAGCGTTTGGAAAGCTCATTGGCGAGCTTGATACGCTGGGCTTCCCCCCCGGAGAGGGTCGTTGCTGGTTGGCCGAGCTGAATATAATCCAGCCCCACCTCCGCCAGGGTATCGAGCTTCCTTTTGATCTCCGGAATATGCGCAAAAAATTCCCGAGCTTCGAGGACCGCCATTCCCAAGACATCCGAGATATTCTTCCCTCTCCAGGTGATCTCCAGAGCTTCGCGATTGTAGCGCTTGCCTTCGCATAGTTCACAGCTCACGTAGATATCCGGCAGAAAGTGCATTTCAATTTTCTTCAGGCCGTCTCCTCGGCATTCCTCACAGCGTCCTCCCTTCACATTGAAGCTGAAGCGGCCGGATTTGTAGCCCCGAAGCTTCGCTTCCGGAGTACCGGCGTAGAGGTCACGGATGAAGGTGAAGACTCCGGTGTAGGTCGCGGCATTGGATCTGGGCGTTCTCCCAATCGGGGATTGATCAATATCGATGATTTTATCCAGATTCTCAATTCCGAGAATATCCTCATGTTGTCCAGCAGCCGTTTTGGACTTGGAAAGAACCTGCTGAAGCTTTTTCACCAAGATGTGATTGATGAGGGATGATTTTCCGGAGCCGGAGACACCGGTGACACACACGAGGCAGCCGAGCGGAATCTTTACGTTGAGATTCTTCAGGTTGTGTTCGGTCGCAGCCGTGATCGTGAGAGCTTCTCCATTCCCCTTTCTTCTTTCCTTTGGGATTTCAATTTTCTTTTTTCCACTTAGGAATGCTCCGGTGAGGGAATTTTTATCCTTTTTGATTTCACTCGGGGTTCCTGAGGCAATGACGGTGCCTCCGTATTTGCCGGCCCCCGGACCAATATCGAGGATATAATCCGCGTGCTCAATGATCTCTTCATCATGCTCCACTACGAGCACGGTGTTGCCGAGATCTTTCAACTTCAAAAGTGTGTCGATGAGGCGGGCATTATCACGCTGATGCAGGCCAATGCTCGGTTCGTCCAGCACGTAGAGCACGCCTTGCAGCTGGGATCCGATCTGGGTCGCCAGACGGATTCGCTGGGCTTCACCTCCGGAAAGACTATTGGCCGCTCGGCTGAGGGTGAGGTAATCAAGGCCGACGTCGATGAGGAATTGTAAACGATCGCGAATTTCTTTCACAATACTGTCACTGATTTTTTGCTCGGTCATGGAAAGCTTCAGGCCCGTCAAAAATTCCTTCACGGCTTTTACGGACTGATCGGTGACTTCGATGATGTCTTTTTCTCCGACTCGTATTGCCAGCGACTCTTTTTTCAGACGTTTTTTCTTGCACTTCGGGCAGTCCATAATGCTCATGAATTCCTCGATTTTTTTGTGAATGTAGTTGGAATCCGTTTCCAGATATCGCCGTTCGAGATTGGGTATGACGCCCTCGTAGCTGGTCTTAAATTCTCCATCAAATCGGCTCGAGCTCATGCTCATCGTGTAGGTCATATCCGGGTCGCCGAAAAGGATGGTCTGAATGTGTTGATCACTCAGATCCTTCACCGGAGTTTTGAGCGAAAAGCCATGTCTTTTGCCAACCTGTTCGAGAATCTTCGTGTACCATGAGAGCTTCGAATTCGTTGAGCTCCACGGAAGGATAGCGCCCTCGGCAATGGAGAGGCGTTCATTGGGAATGACCATTTCTTTGTCGATCTTCAGCTTCGTGCCGAGTCCATGGCACTCCTCGCAGGCGCCGTGAGGTGAATTGAAAGAGAAAATGCGCGGATGAATCTCGGGAATATTGATATCGCACGTGGGACATGAGTAGCGCTCAGAAAAGATCTGATCTTTGCCTGCCTGACCGGCAGGCAGGTCGGCCTCCGGCTGATGAACGATGAGAAGTCCTTGCCCGTGCTTCAGCGCGAGCTCTAGCGAATCAGCGAGACGGGTGCGGTCGGCATTGGCTTCTTCAATCTCTTGCCCCGATTTGAGCGTCGTGATCTTTGGCTTGAAATCTTTCACCACCAGACGGTCGATCACGATCTCGATGTCGTGCTTCTTCTTCGGGTCGAGGGTGATTTCGTCGAGGACACTGTACATTTTTTTGTCCAGGCGATAGCGCACAAAGCCATCTTTTTTAATTTGTTGGAAAACAGCCTGGTGTTCGCCTTTTTTCCCGCGGATAACGGGAGCCAAAATCATGAATTTCGTCCCCAAGGCCATGTTTTCGATCTTCTCGATGATCTGGCTGATCGACTGACGATCGATGACCTTGTCGCACTTCGGGCAGTGCGCGATGCCGATCTTCGCAAAAAGCAGGCGCAGATAGTCGTAGATCTCCGTGACGGTACCGACGGTGGATCTCGGGTTTCTCGAGGTCGTCTTCTGGTCGATGGCAATGGCCGGAGAAAGGCCTTTGATCTCATCCACATCGGGCTTTTCCATCAGATTCAAAAACTGCCGCGCATAGGTCGAGAGGCTCTCCACATAGCGGCGTTGCCCTACGGCGAAGATGGTGTCGAAGGCCAGGGAGGACTTCCCGGAGCCGGAAAGCCCCGTGATCACGGTTAATTTATCGCGGGGAATTTCCACCGAAATATTCTTCAGATTGTGAACTTTGGCGCCTCGGACGCTGATCGCATTGGCACTCATAAGTGAGCTTGTTAGCTTTTTAGCTTCTTAGCTTGTTAGGAACACGGCCCGAGAAAGAAACGCAGGGGCATAAATCCCGCACCAAGGAAGCTCGTGGGTGGGGATAAATCCCGCATCAAGACACTGGTGCGGGATAAAGAGCAAAAGATAGTTTAGCATGAGTTTCTTGAAATTCAAAAGCAATCGTTAGAGATTATGACTTTTCTCTCTTAGAATATGGGAAAAGAATCTTTCCTATGAAAAGTCAAAGAAAGTTCGTAACAGCACTTGTCCTTTGTTATCTCTTTGTTTTTACGTGTGCCGGTTTTGTTTTTGCACAAGACTCTCCAGCGCGACCTGCTCCAGCAGCCACGGAACCGGCTCCAGCCCCCAAAAACCCATCAGCTCCGGAACCAAATGCAACCGAAACTGCACCGGGAGAAAAGAGAGCTGGAGGTGGAGCTCCAGCGCCCCTTGCTTCGACAGCGATCCCAGAAAGCAAAACCCTTGAAGAGACTTGCGCGAGTGTACGAGTTGGTATGCCCCAAACTCTCGATATCCTCGGCAAGCCGGGGCAAGAAAACTTACGAAAAAGTATTGTGACCTATTTGTCCGAGCGAATTCAGGTTACGGATGGCAATAAGGACTATGGGCTCAGTTGCAGTATGATCGTGTACTGTCTGCGAAATAATGAAAATGTTCTTGATAAGCCTGGAGGAAAACGTCCAAGCCTTTCCGCCATTGAGCCACTTGTTATTTATACACTCCGAAATAAGTTTCAGGACTGTCTCATCGAGGGTACCGATGGCCTGGATATCCTGATGAAGTATACTTCCATGGTCTACACCTGGATCGTCAGCCTTGTCGGCGCGGTTTGTGTTTTGATCATTATCGTCAGCGGCATTCAGGTGACTATGGGCGGCCTCAGCCAGGAGGAAGTTAGTCAGGCGAAGGATCGTATTGGCCGCTCGCTGGTGGGGCTTGTAGTACTCTTCCTCTCAGCGTTCATTCTCTACACCATTAATCCGATTTTTTATCAGTAGACTATGAAGAAAAAGTTTATTTTCATCATTGTCGCAGTCCTCTTTTCCCATTCGTTTTTTTTGAATCCTGTTTTTGCTCTACCATTGATTGCTCCAATTGATCCAATTTTATTGGCGCCTACCAAACTCGTAAAAGATGCGGCTGATAAAGCAGCGGCGGAAAAAGCGAAAGCTGATGACATTTCCATTAAAAATACCCTTAACTTCTACACCGGGACATTCAAGAATCCAGATAAAAAAGGCGGTGTCAGCAAATTCAGCATCAACAATGTTGCCAACTCCTTGATTCCGGCTGTCGCCACCTGGATCACAGGATTCCTAGGGGCACTTGCCGTGCTTTCGCTTTTCTACGCCGGCTTTGAATTCCTCACGGCCGGTGGGGATGCGGAGAAGGTTTCTCATGCCGCAAAGACCGCGTATTACGTGGTGCTTGGTTTGGTGCTCATGATGTTTGCCTACGCCCTGGTTTACCTCTTCCTCACCATTTTTTCGGGATGAAAAAGGAACTCAACCATCATGGTTTTTTCCCCAATCTGCTCTCCGTGGTGGTTTTTACCTTCATCATGGCGGGGCTTTTTCTGCTCTTCACGATGGTGTATCCGAATATTCTTCGCACCATGCTCAAGCCGAAACAGCCAGAAAATATCCAAACCGTTATTGCGGATCTTGCCCCCTTCATTCGTGGCATTGTCTCTGGGGTGGAAGGCAGTAGGCGGACTGCCTTTCTGGAGACTAGGGATCTGCTGGTGAATCAGATCCACGGGTATCAGGCGGGCATGACCGCAGCGGTTCTCGCGGGAAAAAATTGGTACGATCTGGACCGTCAGCTCTTTCGTATTCGCGGGATCGACGCCGGTCTTCGCACTGCTGAATTTATGAGCAAGCAAAACCCTCACCAAGGGACTCTTCAGCGCCGGGTGGAGCTCGTTGCTGCGATTCAAAATGCGCTTCTCACCAATGTGGACGATCTGCTCACGGTCAACAATGCGCATCGTGATACGACTCTCAGCAATTTCATTGCTGGTCTTCGAAATCTTTCTTCCCAAGCGAGCATTGAAATCGTCAATCTTCAGCGGGTGGTGGCTGAGCAGAGTGTCATCCTCGATGACAATCAGAAGCTCGCCAACGACCTTTCTGATACCCTAAGCTCCGATACCGTCGGACTCAATGTTTCCAACGTGGATCGTAATCTCAATCTTTCCTTGGAAGCGAACAAAAAAGCTCAGGCTGCTCGGCTGACTATTCTCACCGGTCAGCAGGTGCTGGCCAAGTTGGCGCCGGCAACGACAAATCTGAATGCGCTCATTGATGCTCTCTCCCAGAACCAGGAGGCGTTGATCAAAGGGGTGAGGGTGAAGCTCGTGCCGGGAATTAATCTCCCGATTTTGAAAGAATAGCGACCTGCTTGGAGAAGGGCAAAGCTCAGCTCCATGCTCAAGCTTCGGTTGATCACTCCGCTTCGGTACGCATTGCTCGCATCTGCTCCACCATCGCTATTTTCTCATTTTTGAGAAACTTGAGCTGATAGTCATTGAGATTTTTGCCTTCCTTCAGCCTTGTTTCGACCATGGCCAGGTATTCTTTCGCTGTGCGAATTTCAATTTCCTTGAGCTCCTTGCAGCTGGCGCAGAGGATTTGCACGGAGTTCGTTTCCACCGAAATAAAGATGAGACCCTTTTGCATCAGGTACTCAATCTCGGTAGTCGCATTATCTTTTCGCACAAAAAATCGACTGAAGGAAATCGACCCGGTCAAGGAGCCGTGATGCGGGTACACGACCATCATCCCGAGCTCGGTGGCAACCTTGAGCGAATTGACTTCGCTCGAGATGACTTCGGATTCCGGCGTGCGGACGCTAAGGTGGAAAGTTTTCATGGGATTATTTTACATCTTTCGACTTCGTTCGATCACCTCATCGATCGTGCCAGCGAGGTAGAAATGCTGCTCGGAAATGGCATCGTGCTTTCCGGAGAGAATCTCGCCAAAGCTTCGGATGGTGTCTTCGCGTTTGATGAATTGTCCCTTCACTCCGGTGAATTGCTCGGCCACGTGGAAGTTTTGCGAGAGGAATTTCTGGACTTTTCTCGCGCGGTTCACGATGGCCTTGTCTTCCTCTGAAAGCTCATCAAGACCGAGGATGGCGATCACATCCTGCAGCTCCTTGTAGCGCTGAAGGATCTTTCGCACTTCATTGGCGATGCGGTAGTGTTCGGTGCCGACAATTTCCGCTTTCAGAGCGACGGAGTTGGAGTCCAGAGGATCCACGGCAGGATAGATCCCGAGCGACGCGAGCGTGCGCGAGAGCACGACGGTGGCGTCCAGATGGGCAAAGGTCGTTGCTGGCGCGGGGTCCGTGATATCGTCGGCAGGGACATACACCGCCTGCACCGAGGTGATGGAACCTTTTTTCGTCGAGGTAATGTGCTCCTGGAGTGCGGCCATGTCGGTGGCGAGGGTGGGCTGGTAACCCACGGCCGAAGGCAGACGGCCCAGTAATACGGAAACTTCAGACCCGGCCTGCGTGAAGCGGAAGATATTGTCGATGAACATCAGGATGTCGCGGCCTTCATC
>CAZWLI010000058.1:0-10121 GCA_964634525.1 uncultured Candidatus Peribacteria bacterium
TTGAGCTTAGCGAGGCGACAAAATGATTTTGTTTCACCCACCGATTCTCTCGATTTGTCGTCTTTCTTCTCCAAAGAAAAATTTCCACCAGAGCGCCGGAAGATCTTCCTGAATCTCGTAGCCCCCCTCGCCCGGGCGAAACTTCCTCTTCTCGGTGACGATCACGACTTTTTCCCCAAGTTCTTTTTTGTTGAGCTTGCGTCTCGCTTCTTTGCGAAAAAAATAATCGGTTTTGTTGTACTCATATTGTTTCGCCAACTGGAGATTGAGAGCGGCCAAGCGGTCATTTTCCTCGACGAAGGTTTGTTTCTTCATCTCGATCTGATAGCGCTTGTACGCAAAGCTCGTGTACTGGATCAAGAGAGCAAGAAACAAAATCGACAGTACGATGAGCATCAGCTCCAGATGAAAATTTTTTCCGAAAAATGAGGAGTCGTCTTTCATGACCGTGCTACAATACAATATGGTCGCTTCTCTCTCCACCTTTTCGATGAAAAAAATCTTGGGATGT
This sequence comes from uncultured Candidatus Peribacteria bacterium, assembly GCA_964634525.1. Taxonomy (GTDB): domain Bacteria; phylum Patescibacteriota; class Gracilibacteria; order JAUYGZ01; family JAUYGZ01; genus CAZWLI01. Next base: position 512 of record CAZWLI010000058.1, read on the forward strand.
GGCGTCGCGCTGATCCTCATTCTCCATGTCGTTCGTCTCATTCCAGTGGCGAAAGGCCCGTCCTTTGAGGCATCCCTCCTGACAGACGGTGAGAAGCTCCAAGCTGCTGCGGAAATAACTCTGTCCCCGGAACGCACGGAAACGGTCTTTACCCTGCTCGAAACGGTTCTGGACAAGGATCGCGACTTTGCGAAGGGAAATAAAATTCTCGCAAAAACCCTGCCACGAGGAAAAAATCAGGAGCTTCTCGATCTCTACCGTGCAAAGATTCTTTCGCGAACGCTCGCCTTCGACAAAGCGCTCGAGATATTGAAAGGTATTCCCGAAGAAAAAATAACCTTGCTGAAAGCCGCCACACTGATAGCGAAGAATGATCGGGTAAATGCCGAAAGTCTCCTGCGAGAAGCTTCTCTGCATCATCCGGATATTTCCGTTCGGCAGAAAGCACAGGCGCTGCTTTCGGTGTACGCCACCTTCGACCGTCATCGCGATGTGGACGAAAGTTACCTCTGGACGCTCCTTGCTCAGAAGCTTGGAGACCTGGGCGAGCTAGAGATCTCGCACTACCTTGCACAGAAGGCCGTTAAAAAAAACCCCGGCTATCGAGACGCCTGGACTATCAAGGGCTATGATGAGCTCGTGATGAAGAAACCTCAGGACGCCGAGCTTTCTTTGCTCTCTGCCTACCAGCTCGATACCTCCAATCCCAATATTCAATACCTCCTCGGTCTGACCTACAGCGATCTGGGTAAACCCGAGCTCAGCACGCGATATCTGCTCTCTGCAAAGAATAGTTCCATCCCCTACCTTCCGATCATCCTGGAGAAGCTCGGTGAAAACAGTGAGAAGCAGAAGGACTTTGCCATGGCGGCGTACTACTACGATGCCCTTCTGTCCCAGACAACTGACAAGCGGCCGATTCTCGAAAAACTCGTCGTGCTCTTCGCCGATTCCCTTGCTCAGCCCGAAAAAGCGAAACCCTACGCGGAGCAACTTGTGCAATCCTTTTCGGACGAAAAAAGCAAAGCACTTCTGAATTGGATTCATGATCTCACAAATGCCACGAAATAATTTTTTTGTTTGTATGAAGCTCATCGTTGGCCTTGGCAATCCCGGCAAAGAATACGAAAAGACCCGACACAATGTTGGGTTTCGAGTTGCTGACGAACTTGCTCGGTGTCTTGGCGAGGCTTGGAGTCTTTCTGAAAAATTTAAAGCCTCCCTCCTCCCTCCTACTTCCTACCTCCTTGCAAAGCCCCAGACCTTCATGAATCTCTCGGGCCAATCTGTTTCCTCCCTTGTTCGCTTCTACAAGCTTGATCCTTCCTCTGACCTCCTCGTAATCAGTGATGACAAGGACATGCTCTTTGGCAAGCTGCGCCTGCGAGACGAAGGCAGTTCCGGCGGCCACAACGGACTTGAGTCCATCATCGAACACTTGGGAACCGAAAAATTTCACCGCTTGAAGATTGGAGTTGGACAGGAAGTGGCGAGAAGCGCGGTCCGGAGTGAAGAGAGGCTGAGCTCCGCGAAGCTGAACGGAAGGAAGGACGTCGCAGGAAGAAATAACAACGTTATTTCTTCTGAAGACGGGCGCTTCCCCATTGAAGATCAGAAGATTTCAACTGCTGCCTTCGTGCTCCAAAAATTTTCTGTCGAAGAGGAAAAACAACTCCCGGAAATTATTCAAGAAGCTTCTAAAAAGGTAAAAGACTGGCTCACCAGCAACCAGTAACCAGAGACCAACAAACCAGTTTATCCCGGCAGCCACTTCCCCCCTTCCCTCTGTGCCTGCTCTCTCCTCTCTCGCATCTCGCGGAGTCTTCTTTGAAGTTCTGTTTCGCCAGTGGAATAGTCCATGGGGTTGGAAAAACTGCTGCTCGCCTTCGCGGGCTGAACCCATGTTGGTTGGGACCATGACGATTGAGAATAACTCTCTCCCCCTTGCACTTGTCCGTCAATCATCCCGCTTTCTTCCAGCACTTGCTTCACGGTTTTTTCGTCGACTTTCACGCTGAAGTGTCCCAGCTCCTGGTGACATCGTCCGATGCGATCGACGAGAACGACGCGCAGCTCGCCTCTGGATTTTTTATCCTTCTTCATGTGCTGAATAAAATCTTTGATCAATCCTTTGGTCTTTGCTTTGCCGATTCCGAGGGTATCGAAGAGCGCATTTTGCTTCTCCATTTCAGAGCTCGGCATGTATCGAAGCTTCACGGCCAGCGCGGCGGCAAGTCGCATGCCCACGGCAATGGCTTCCCCGTGCAAGACCTTGTAGCCGCTCATGTTCTCAATGACATGGCCGAAGGTGTGCCCGTAATTCAGGATCTGCCGAAGGCCGCTCTCCTTTTCATCTTTCATGACGACATTCGCCTTGATGGAAATACATCGGTGAATAATGTCTTCAACGATCTTCCATTCGCTCGGGAGGAGTCTCTTCGACTCTTTTTTGAAAATCTCCACATTATTTTCAAAAAGTTCAAAGAGACTTCGGTCATAGATAATGCCGTATTTGATCGCCTCAGCAAGCCCTGATTTCCACTGTGATCTTGGAAGACTTTCGAGCATTTCCGGGTCGATGTAAACCTTCCTTGGCTGCCAAAAAGCACCCGCTAAATTTTTCCCAGAAGGAAGATCGACCGCCGTCTTGCCACCGACCGACGAATCCACCATGGCAAGCAGGGAGCTTGGGGTCTGCACAAGTGGAATGCCGCGCATGAAGACCGCCGCGGCAAATCCGGCCAAATCCCCCACCATCCCCCCGCCGAGGGCGATCACGCCCGTCTTTCGATTCGCATCGAGCTTAACCATCTCCTCAAGAATTTTTTCAAGCTGTGTGAAGCTTTTTGAACTTTCACCCGCCGGCACGACAATTTTGCCCAGGAATAATTTCTCCCGTTTCAGCGCACTGCACAGAGAAACGGCGAAGTGTCGACCCACGGTCTTGTCGGTGATGACAATGTAACGCTCTGCAAATCTCTTCATCCGAAGATCCGAAGCGACTCTGCGAAAAAGCCCTCGCTCGATTTCAATATCATAGCTTTCATCCAAACTTTTCTTTAGCGCAAGGTGAACGCGGGGCATATGAAAAAGCTATCACTTTCGTGATTCTATCAGCATTTCATATCCGTTCACCAACTCTTTGGATGAGATTAATGATCTCAGCTCTTCTTCCCGGAACACGAAGCCTTTCTTCAAGCTCCGAAAGACAAGATTCATTGGGGGTATGGATTCCTGATTTTCCAACATCTGGAATTTTCACTCGAAATTGTTCACCTCCAATTTGTACAACTTTAATCGTGCTCGATTTCATCGTGACGCCTCCTTCCGGCCCTGTTTCGGGAACCGTTTCTCCATAGGTACGGAGGACTATTACCTCTGGAAGGTTTCCCTCAGCAGCGCTTGCCAGTCTCTTCGATTCATTTCCCATAAAATAAGTTAAAATTTGCTCTATTCTAAGCCAAAATATCAAAAATACAACAGAAATTCAGGCCATTCCAACAATACCCATTGCATCAGGATTACCTCCGAAGTCAGGTGACAATAATTGGCCCGCTGCGTCTCTCATCCTTTTTGTTACTGGCCTGAGTTCAGGGGGCAATTTTTGAAGACCAGCATCTGCCTCAGTATAAAGTCTTGGCGTTATTTCAGCCGCTTCTCGTGTCACTCGTTCATTACTCGGGGCATCCAATGGTCCTCCCGACGATCCGCTTCCTCGTGAAGTACCATCTCCCATACTATTTTTTCATAAAAATTTGCCCTATTGTAGGCCAAAACTCCCGAAAATCAAAACCTTTCCAGATATGATTCCCAACGTTCCTAACGATCCTAAGAATCCTAACGTTCCTTTATCTGTGATATTTCTCATGCACCTCTCGGAGCCGACTATTCGTAATGTGGGTGTAGATCTGTGTCGTGGTGATGGAGCTGTGCCCGAGCATTTCCTGGACGGATCGAATGTCCGCGCCATTGCGAAGAAGGGTCGTTGCGAAGCTGTGACGGAGGGTATGCGGGGTGACTTTTTTGATAATGCCGGCCTTGCGAGCGTACTTCCCCACAAGATTCTGAATGGAACGTGGCGTGAGGCGCTTCTTTTCTCCGCTCAGAATATCCTCTTTCAATTTCCTTCCTCTCCCGCCCGAGAGAAAGAGTGGTGAAAAATTATCAATGCGCAAGTTCAAGTATTTCTCCAGGACATCACAAGCCAGTGGCGTGAGGAACACAATACGTTGCTTGCGGCCCTTGCCCCGCACCATGAATTCTCGGTGCTTCAGGTCCACGGACTCGCGATCGAGATTCGTGAGCTCGCTGACGCGAAGTCCCGTGGAGTAGAGCATGTGAAGAATGGCATAATCGCGAACCCCGGCCGAAGATTTGCTATCCACCGCATCGAAAATCCTCACGAGCTCTTCTTTTTCGAGAAATTCTACGGATCGATCCGGGATCTTCGCCAGCTCCACCTTCTCCGGCGCAAGCGTTGGCACGTCGTTCTTCGTGACGTATTTGAGAAAAGCCCGCAGCGCGATGAGATGATAATTCTGGGTTTTGATGCCGAGTGCTCGGTGCTCACGGTCTTCTTTGATGCGATTGAGTTTGAGACGAAACTGCTGGATGTCGACGAGGGAAAGTGACTTAAGATCTTTTTCTTTGCCAAAAAATTCGCCAAAGCGATTCAAAAAATGCCGATAGTTCTCAAGCGTCTTCGGAGACCTATTTTTCTCCAGCTCGAGGTAGATCAGGAAACGATCGAGCCAGGCTTTGTAGGAATTCATGGTCAAAAAAACGTCTCTAGTCTATCACGCTTTTTTCACCACCATCATGTATTGAGAATCCAGGAGACTTTCATACGCCTCTTGATAACCTTCTGCGTGCTTCGAATATTCTGAAACAAACGGATCCGTGAGCTTCTTCACCGGGATGATCTGGACCTGAAATCCTTTCCGCTCCAAAATAAACTTCGCAATACCGTAGTCCTGATCTTTGTAGAGCGCTACACTCCCCGTGGTTCCATACGAAGCACTCATGGTTTCAAGCGTCCTCCACGTTTGCTTGTCCGGCACGGCTGATTCGAGTGAGATGAAGAGGCCGTTCGGATTCAGCTGACGCTCAAACGCCTGCAGAACTTTGGCAATGAGTCCCCCGGGAAAATTCGGCTGAACCCATCTGAGTCCAGAATAATATTCGGCAATTTCTTTGCCATACGCTAGCGATCGTATGTCCGGAATTTCCTCGTCCCTTTCCTCGAGTCGAAAAGCTCTTTTAAGATCCTGAAGTTTTGGCCTGAGAGGCAATGCTTTTGTTTGCGTGACTCGAAACAGCTTGCGAAACCATTCTCCTTTTTTGAATTCTAGCGACACATCTTCGGGGAGCCACACGCTGTCGAAGCCGTAGCTCACGAACATGACATCAAAGCGCATTTCCTGCGGCAGCGTTTCGAAATCATCAAAGAGGTTCAGCCTTGGCTCTCGCTGAAAATCAGTCAGTTCGAGATACGCCGGAGCAATCGTTTCCCATTTTTTGCCAGCCCTCGGACCTGCACAAAGCTCTCGAACTCGCATGGGTTTCTTCGAAACATCTTGCTTCTTCAACCACGCCGCAAAGCCCTGAAGAAATGGTTCGAAACTCACATACAGATCGGCAACACCTGCTTCTTCGCTGTACCAGTCGATATCAGCCGATGAACCGTAAAAAAGCTGGTTCACGGTATTGAGAGCGTCTGGATGAAAATCGGAATGAACGATCCCCATATCACGGCTTAAAAATTTCATGAGGCTGAAGGGCAGCCATCATTTTTTTGTCAAGCGTCCAGATTTTGGCCTCATATTTTCGCGCAGCCGTGATAATAACCGCATCAATAATACCAATACCCTTATCCGTCAGTCTCAGGCGAGAAGAGTAAACTCCAGCATCAACCCAAAAATCTGAAGAATAAATTTTCGGGCTCACCTCCCACAACCAAAGCATTCTTTTCAACTCATCCTCCCTGCGGATACCTTGAAGAAGCTCACCCAAAACGCAATCAATCGAAAGGATATTTCCGCCATCCAATTCCTTCACAAAATAAGTCAAAATAGGCTCATGAAGCCTTAAGTATTCAACCCAAATGCTCGTATCAGCGATGATCATACCTGACGATTCAATGCTCGAATTTTTTCAGCTGAATATCCTTTTCTAAAATGAAAAGGTTTTTTCCTTAATTTCTCTGTAAACTCTCTCGTCTTGTAACGATAGACCCAATCGCTTGCGGCAATAATCAAAGCTTCCGTCATCGTCTGTGCATGGGTTGCTTCCCTGAGATGAGCAATCAAATCTTTTGGCATGAGAGCGGTAATTTTTGAAACGGTCGTATTTGCCATAAATCAATAATTGATAAGATGACTGATACGATGATAGTGCTCCTTCATGAAAAAATCAAATGGTAGCGCCAAGGGGAATCGAACCCCTGTTCTCAGATTGAGAATCTGACGTCCTAGCCGCTAGACGATGGCGCCGAAATGCTTATGGATTTTAGCGCTTCTTCCTAAAAAAGAAAATACTGTTCCTTTCCCGCTCTTGACTTTGCTCGATTCAAAAACTATGGTATGAGCAACTTTTTTTTATTTTATGGGAGAAGCACTTGAGGAAAGACCGGATTATGCAATACAATTGGAAGCACTTACAGCCGACTATTTCTGGAGTAATGAAGTACTCGCTACTGTATTTGGAGTGGAGAAAAAAGCAAGAACTGATGAGGAAACGAGCGATATAGATCGTTTATTAGGAGAGATAGTGACGCACGCTGTTGCTTGGTTGAGCAACAGTGATAAAAACGCCAGAGAAGAAGTCAGTAAAAAAGTTGAAGCAGCATTAAAAAGTAGTCCAAGACATGCTCTCTCTCTTGAAGAGCTCAGTGACTTTTGGAGAAAAGTAGCAGTCGAAACAAGCAACAGTGCTGAAACTGCACTCAGGGGGGTTGAACAAAGGGTCCAAGCAATGATGTCTTCTGTTTCTTCTCGTGCAAATGTCACCGGTAGTCCTTCTGGGGTTAGCTGGAAAGATTTGAAAGCTGCAACATTTGGCTGATCACACCACCGTTTTCACATAGCACTCGTCTCAGAGGACATGGCCATCATATTTTTTTTCCATCTTGTACCTGCTTGCTTTTTGCAGTGCATACATTCCACGTTTGACAGCAAGATTGTACCATACCATACAATCATGTTACCGTGGGGCATCGTTCAATGAATATGGAAATAGAAACTCAGAAACAACCCCTGATCATCGGCACTGTTGAAACCGATGAAGATATCGGTGATGAAGAACACTATGACGGCGAAAATGGTGGGGATCACACGCCGGGACATAAGTATCCCTGGGATCAAAACCCCGTGCCTCCTCACGATGGCGATCGTGGCAAACACCCCTTCCTCGTAACGGATGGCAGGCATTTTCTTGCCCTCTCGGAAGAGGAGGACCTTCGTGATTGGGAACACAACAAACTGAAAGAAATTCTCGAGATAAAAATGAGACTCCTTGGCCTTCGGCTCATGATCGAAAAAGTGTTGAAAAAGAAAAATGATCCGGGTGACCATCATGCCAAAGATCTCTGTACCAATGTTTTTGCCGTGGATGGAAGACTCAATCCTGCTTCCGTTGAAGCGTTGGAAGGTCTCTTGAGGAAAAAAATAAAAAAAATCCTTAAGCTCCTCTGTAAACAATGGAGGCTACAAAAAATCGACGATGACATTCCTGACGGCAAAGAACTCGTCATTCCCCTTGATTTTAAAGTACTCCTGAGCCTTCACGCGGATGAGATCGGAGGCTCTGATCCCTTTCCAGAGCTTCAGACGCTTCTCGATGAGGAACATGACATGAAAGCAGGGGCAGAGAAGGCCTTAGACCTTCTCTGTAACAGAACAGCGATGTATTTGCAGGGGAAAACATGGCCTCCGGAAAAAAAGAAAAAGGCTGTGATCGTGAAGATCGACATCAAAAATGAAGGCCTCGAGCTTTCGCGAAAAATGATCGTTCATTGGAAAATAAAAGATGGGAAAAAGAAGGGGCAAAGAACTTTCCAGCTCAACGCCCTTAAAAATGGCTTTGTACCAGGTCGTTTGAACATCGGTCTTTCAAACATAAGCCATGCCACGGCATCATTTCATGCCTCCCGTCTGGCTCAAGATCTCCTCGAACTTGAACGAAGAGAGATTCGGGAAAGGAAACAGCAGCGACTTCTTCAAAGAACAGCATGAGTATGCTATTCTTCACTCCCTTGTTTCTCATGACTATGAAAAAATTCTTTCTTTACCTTATCATCTTAACGCTCCTCACGAGCGTAACGAGCCTAACGGGCATAACGAGCCTTCCCTCCCTCGCTGCTCCTTTTCCAGACACACCTTCCGATGCCTGGTTTACTCCCTACGTCCAGGAGCTTGTGGATCAGGGGATTGTCCAAGGCTATCCAAACGGAAAATTTGGCTCCTGGGATCCGGTGAATCGAGCGGAATTGTCGAAGATCATCGTCAATCTGGAAAAAAGTCTTCAGCAAAAACTGACAAAGCAAACAGAAGCCGTGTCCTGGTGGGAAGACCACAGCTTTGAAATCATCCTCCTGGCCATCACCATCCTCGGCTGGCTGAATGTGCTGAAGATGGTCAAAAGATCTGTTGCAACTAAGGAATCTAACGAACCTCAAGAACCTCGTGAACCTAAGAGCCCTCTTCCCCACGAGCTTAACGAGCTCGATTCTCCTAACAATCCTCAAAATCCTAACGTTCCTAAGCCTCCTCCTAACTGGTGGATGTAGTGTAGAATAGGGATCCTGAACATTGTGTATGCCCAAGGTTATTATCATCTACGGCAGTAGCGGAGGCAACACTGAGCTCGTGTGCCAAAAGGTTGCAGAAACGCTTCAGGCTGCGAGGATTGAAGTAAGTCTGAAACGTGTCGAAGTAAGTTCGCCCGCAGATATGGGGGGTGATCTCACGATCCTCGCTGCACCAACCTACGAGCACGGCGTGATTCTTCATCACTGGATCCCCTTTCTGAAAGCGCTCAAATCTGTCGATCTCAGCCAACAACGAATAACGGTCATCGGTCTCGGCGAACCCCAGTATGATGATCACTATCACATCGAGTCTGCGAACACGTTGACGGCTGCCATCAAAGCATCCAAAGGAACGCTCTTCTGTCATGGTCTGAGAGTCAGTGGAGCGATCTATCCGCAGCTCGAAACACGCGTGAAGAAGTGGGCTGAAGAAATTGTTAAATTGTTAAATGGCTCCATTGCTAATAGCAATTCAACAATTGAGCAATTCAACAATTGCCCGCTCATAACATAATTATGAACCGCACTACCATAAAAATAACAGGTGAGTCCGGAATGGGTCTCTCGAGCGTTGGCTCGATTATCGCAAAGACCCTGAAAAGCATGGGGTTTTATATGCACGTGGATAGGGAATTCCCCTCTCTCATCAAGGGCGGCCATGCCAACGTGCAGATTGATTTTTCGGATAGACCCGTGCGCAGTGTGTCGAATCAGGTCAACATCGTCGTAGCGCTTGATCGAGTAGGGCTGGAAGAATATATGAGCACCTTGAAAGAAGGCGGCATACTCATCCACGGATATGAA
>CAZWLI010000059.1:0-2871 GCA_964634525.1 uncultured Candidatus Peribacteria bacterium
TTCTTCGAAATTGCAGCCTCGGAGTCCTTCACTACGAGTCCCTCCAGGACATCTTCGCTCCGGGCCGCTTGTCTCGCCACTTCTTCCGCTCGCCCGCAATCCGGTCGAGCCAGGACTCTCCCTCCGGCGGGCTCGCTCACCCCCAAATCCGCGAGGTAGTAGATACAAAAGGCCGATGGATTTTTTCAAATGCTTCAGACATGGTACTCTGTACAACACAAAGAGAATGGAGCATATGATCTGAGCGAGATTTTAAAAATTGTCGGTGTTGAAGCGTTCTCTTTTTCAATTTCTGCCATGACGAAGTACTTCATCTACTGCCGAAAGTCATCTGAGGAAGAGGAAAGGCAAATGCTCTCCATTGAGGCTCAAGTTACGGAACTCAGAGAGTATGCCAAAAATCACAATCTCTTCATCGCAAAAGAGTTTCACGAAAGCAAAACAGCCAAGGAGCCAGGCCGGGAAGTCTTTAATGAGATGCTTGCAGAAATTGAAAAAGGAAATGCTTCGGGAATTTTAGCTTGGAATCCGGATCGGCTAGCGAGGAATTCAGTGGATGGCGGAAAGGTCATTTATTTGGTGGACACCGGAAAGATCGAATCCTACAATTCCCTACTTTCTGGTTTGAGGCAACGCCACAGGGGAAATTCATGCTCTCGGTCGCCTTTGGGCAGGCAAAGTATTACACCTACAATTTGCGAGAAAACGTCATTTGGCTTCGATTCGGTGCGTTCTCACCAATCCTTTTTACTACGGCATGTTCAGATATCACGGAGAACTCCATGAAGGGACGCATAAGCCAATGATTTCCAAGAAACTTTTTGGCACCATTCAAGAGGCTTTAGTCCAGAATGGCAGGCCTCGATTCAATATGAAAGACAAAGGCTTCCAGTTCATTAATTTCGCCACCTGCGCTGAGTGCGGATATGCCATCACAGCCGAAAGACACATCAAACCAAGTGGCCTTACCTTCGTCTATTACCATTGCACCTGGAAAAACAAAGCAAAGGACTGTTCAAACAAAACCTACGTACGAGAAGAGAGGCTTGTCAGTCAGATCAAAGTCCTTTGTCAAAAAGTTTCTTTGCCGGATGAGTGGAGGGACAAGTTTTTCGCAAAACTTGAGGAATGGAAGAAGGAGCAGAATGACTCAGGAGGGGTTTTCGCTCAAAATGCGAGGCTTGAGCTGAAGAGTATGCAAACGAAGCTCGGGAGACTCACCGAGGCGTATCTGGCCGGGGCTCTAGAGCTTGCTGAATACCAATCCACCAAAAACACCATGGTCAGCGAAAAGAAGACTTTGGAAGAGAAACTTGAGCATTTTGAGCGAAAGGGAAATCATTGGCTAGAACTCACACGAAACTGGATTTTGGAGGCCAACCAAGCCCAAAATCTCGCGAAGCTGGAAAACTTTGGCGATATCAAAACTTTCCTCAAATCCATCGGCTTGAACCGGTTGTTACGAGACGGAAGAATGGAGATGAACTTCAAAAAACCATGGAACTACCTCGCGGATTTGGGGGTGAGCGAGCCCGCCTCCGGGGGGCGAGCGGGGAGGGATTCACGATGGTGGGGCTTGCTGAGAAAAGTTAGAACCTATTTCGAGGAAAACCCAGAAGGCTAGTGTTGTATATAGCTTTTAAACGCCTCAAACCAGTGATTTCAGGCCATTTTCATGGTATAATGCTAGTATGGAAAACCCGGAATTCCTCAACAACAAATACAGAGATCTTGCGGGAAGCAATGCCGCCGAGCGAGAGCGTGCCTGGATAAAGCGTCAATCAGATGCCCTGAAGGAAGCAGTAAAGTTTGGTGAAGCCAAAGCGATGAATGAATCGAAGGATGATCCCGGGAAACTCATTGAAAACTATTTTGCGCGCGTCACCCGCGTCATCACAGCGCCTCACAAGAAGCTCAGTGAAGAGCAGCTGTTGAGACGAAGACAAGGAGCACTGTACGATCACTGTGTGATCAAGCCGGAGGACGTACCCCAATCGTACTTTGATCTTCAGGGAAGAGTGGCAGAGGAGCGGGGACAACGAGAAGAGCTGCTGCAAGGAGGAGTGAGGATCGAGGAAGTTGAAGATCAAGAGGGGAAGAAAAAGCACTATTATTTCCCTCAGGTCATGAAAGATCCTCTGGTACAGGTGATCATCAGGGATCAACAAACACGGTGTGATAAATGGTTCGATTATCTCACCTCGAAAGAGGTTCAATACCCGTGGGAGCTCAAGTACTTTGCTCTGAGAAGTGCTCTCTCCCTCACCGAATATGACAAAGAAGAAAAGCGATTTCCGCTGCGTTCAAAAGGAACGGTGAAACCATTTCCGGATCTCGATCGTGGGGCACTGGGATATGTCATGACGGTGATGCAGAAAAAGTACGGAAAGGACTACCAGAAATTGGAAAAGAAAGCAGGCACTTTCCAGCAGGAAATGCAGGCGCTTGAACGCAGGAAAAATACGGTTCCTCTGACTCCAGAGATAAGGGCGGAAATAGAGAAGAAAATACAGAGGAAATTGCCGGATCAGAAGCCCTGGAGTGCGGCAGGTGAGGAAAAACTTGCAGCAGTACAAAGGGGTCTCGAAGAACTCCGGCAGCAGCAACGAGAGCTTTTTTCACAAGAACCGCAAGATGACGTGTTTCAGCATGCCCTCGATACGGATGACTTTGCTGGTTTGTATGCCTGGGGCATTGAGAAGGTCACTCCTGCTTCGACGAATGAACTGAAGAAAACAGAAGGAGCGTGGGTGACCTATCTCCAAAATTCGGATCATCTCCCTTTGGCCCGTTCGCTTGAAGGCCACGGTACCGGATGGTGTACGGCTGGAGAATCCACGGCGCAGACGCAGCTCAAAGGTGGAGATTTTT
>CAZWLI010000060.1:0-10640 GCA_964634525.1 uncultured Candidatus Peribacteria bacterium
GGTCTTTTCATTCATCTGCTTCCCTTCTCCGAGAGCGCTGCCAAGCACGGCCGCGATGTGCAGATCCGTGAGATGATTGGGCAGGTGGGGAAGATTGGAAATGATCGTCTGCCTCGGCTTGGCTTCAATGGCCTCAGAGCGCAACGTCACGAGGACGCATTTGTCTGGCAGCAGTTTGGTGGTCGTCATCTCCAGCTTCTGACCAAGGGTGGAGAGAAAGATATCCGTACGAGCAAGCACTTCCTCCCGAGATTCCTTAATCTTCTCGGACTTCGCAAGGGTCGCCAATTCATTTTTGTGTTTGTTCATATTGGGCCTTCGGCGGTAGAGGGGTCCTCGTTCGTCGATGAGCGTGAGAGACGTAAATCCCTCGTGCAGAAGGGCCTTCACAATACCTCGCATGAGATGATCGCTCCCCTCAAGCGTGATGCGAAGGCTCTTCGGCGATTTCTTCAGAAGTTTGGCAGCGTTGGAGATGGCGGCCACGGTGGTCAGAGCTTCCATTTCATCGAGGAAGAGCAAGGGGACTGAAGGCTTCAGGGAATTCTTCAAGACCTCCTGCTCTGCCGGTCGAAGACCCGCGAGGAAGACGGCCTGAAAATTAATCGCCATCTGAGACACAATCTGCGGGAGATTTTCAAAATGCTCGTAGCGAATGAGCAGCGGGATGACATTCATTCCGGACAGCATGGAAAGAAGCGAAGCCTTGGCCGTGAGCACCGGATAAAAAGACTTTGGCTGGGTGGACAGAAGTCCGATCGGCAGAATTTTCTTCGAAAGCTTTGCTTCCAGCTCCGGGTTCTCCGCCATCTTCTTTTGAATACCGCTGACTCCTGGATAATAAAAGGCGCCGAGATCCGACTCCTTCTTGAAATGCACCGGAGAAAGCGTTCGAAAGTTGCCTTTGAGCTGCTGGTAGGATTTGAAGGCGAGATGCTGCGGGGATTTTTTCATAAAAAAAATTAAGAAATAGAGGCTTTGAGGAACCCGAGGAAGAGCGGATGTGGACGAGCAGGGCGAGAGAGGAATTCCGGATGAAACTGACTGCCAATCATAAAGGGGTGTCCGGGAACTTCGACAATTTCTGCAAGCATGGTGTCGGGCGATTTTCCGGAATACCGAAGACCAGCATCTTCAAGAATTTTTGCGTACGGATTGCTCATCGAGAGTGGAATCTCATAGCGATGGCGATGGCGCTCTTCGATGAAGGTCTTCTTGTAGCATCGATAGGCAAGGGTGCCCTTGTCGATCACGCAGGGATGCACGCCAAGGCGAAGGGTGCCGCCTTTTGATCGTTCCTCCGTCTGTCCGGGGAGAAATCGGATCACCTGATGCTCGGCCTTCGGATCAAATTCCTCGGAGGTCGCTCCCGCGATTTTGGCGACATGTCGAGCGAATTCAATCGTCATAATCTGGCACCCAAGGCAGAGCCCCAGATAGGGAATTTTCTTTTCCCGACAATGCTTCGCCACCAGGATCTTGCCTTCTATTCCGCGCTTTCCAAATCCTCCCGGAACGATCACACCATCAACCTGACGTATTTTCTGTATTTCTTCGTTTCCTTGTTCTTCAATTTTCTCCGTGTCGATCCAGATAATCTCAGGCTTAAGCCCCAGCGAGTAGCTGGCCGCTCTGATCGCTTCATTGACGGAAAGATAGGCATCGTCCAGGCCCGTATACTTTCCAGCCATGCCGATTTTCACGGTAGTTTTTGCATTCTTAATTCGACTCACCATATTTTTCCAAGCCTTGGTGTCTGGAGATTTCTTCCGTAGACCCAGCTTCTTCTCAATGATCTCCATGATCTGAGACTTCTCCAGATCGAGTGGCACCTGATAAATCGTATCCGCCGTAACGGCCGGAATGACAGCCTCTTCCGCAACATCACAGAAGAGTGAGATTTTCTGGAGCAATGGTTTTGGGATAGGCTGATCCGCTCGAGCCACGATAATATCCGGCTGAATACCGATCGAACGCAAGAGCTGCACGGACTGCTGCGTCGGCTTTGTCTTGAGCTCCTTTGGAGCTGCGAGCCAGGGGAGCAGGGTGACGTGCACGAAAAGCGTTTCAGAGACTCCAAGATTGTGCCTCATCTGACGGATCGCCTCCAAAAAAGGCTGTCCTTCGATATCTCCAACCGTCCCACCAATCTCCACCACGATAAAATCCGCCTTCGAAACTTCCGCGCCTTTCATGATCCTCTTCTGAATCGCATTCGTAATATGAGGAATGATCTGAATGGTTTTCCCGAGAAAATCCCCCTGACGTTCTTTTCCCAGAACTTCTGAATAAATCTGCCCGCTGGTCACGGTGGAATATCGATTGAGCGGCTCATCAATGAAACGTTCGTAATGCCCAAGATCAAGATCCGTTTCGGCGCCATCATTCGTCACAAAAACTTCACCATGCTGGAAGGGGGACATGGTCCCAGGGTCCACATTCAAATACGGATCGAGCTTCTGCAGAAAGACCTTGTACCCACTTGCCTTCAGCAAATTGCCGATGGAGGCTGAAGTGATCCCTTTTCCCAGGGAAGAACAGACACCACCCGTAACGAAGATATATTTGGTCATGGAAGCGTAACGCTTACTCGGAGAGTATAGTGGAGCTTTGTTTGTTTCGCAAATATTCAAAAAAAGCCCCCACCGCCGAAGCAGCAGGGGCTTCCTAAATCGTAACTCTTATCTCACAGAATCCTTCAGTGCCTTTCCGGCCTTGAACGCAGGAAGCTTCATGGCTGGGATCTGAATCTTCTGAGTCGGATTGCGTGGGTTGACGCCCGTGCGAGCGGCACGCTTGGAAACACGGAAGGTGCCGAATCCCGTGATCGTCACGGTCTCGCCCTTGCGAAGGCTCTTGGTGATCGTGCTGATCACGGCCTGGAGAACATCACCAGCAGCTTTCTTGGTGACGCCGGCAGCGTTTGCAGCCGTAGCAATCAGGTCTTGCTTGGTCATATAAAAAAATTAAGGAATCAAAAACAGCTTCTATCCTAGGCTTTTGCCAAGTGAAGTCAAATGAAATGGCTTCTCACCATCTCTTCACAATTGAACATTTTATTGTTTCACACTCTTTGGCTTAGGTAAGCCATTTGAAAAAATGTTTGGCTTAGGAGAGAGGCAATTTTTAAATATTGTTAAACAGAGAACCTTCAAAACCGTCAAATTATTTTATGATACAATTTATGTATGCACCATCTCCCTGTTCTCGCCACCGAAGCCCTCTCCTTCCTCGATCTTCCAAACCGAAAGATGATCGTCGATGCCACACTGGGCCTTGGCGGGCACAGCGAGTTCATTCTAAAAATTCCAGAATTTCACGGACGTGTGATCGGCATAGATCAGGATGAAAAACACCTCATCTTTGCAAAGGAACGATTGAAGGACTTCTCAGAGCATATCCAGTTCGTGCATGGAAATTTTTCCGAGCTTAAGGAAATTCTTTCGGAAAAAAAGATTGTGTTTGATGGCATTCTTTTTGACCTTGGAATTGCCTCTCCCCATGTGGATGATGCGGCCCGTGGATTTTCGTTCCAAGAGGATGGGCCTCTCGACATGCGCATGGACACGAGTCGGGGTACACCAGCAGCCGAGATCGTCAATTCCTTCTCCGAAGAAGAACTCACCACCATCTTCCGAGATTTTGGCGAAGAGCGTCTTGCAAAGAGAGTTGCGAAAAAAATAGTTGAGCAACGAAGAATAAAGTCTTTTCAAACAACACAAGAAATGTCGAAGCTTATCGACAGTATTTATCAACATTCAGGCTTTCGTCATTCACGCATCCATCCGGCGACACGTGTTTTTCAAGCTCTTCGCATCGCCGTGAACGACGAGCTGGGCGCACTCAAAAATGGCCTGCTGGCGGCCATCGAGATGATCGAACCTGGCGGCAGGATCGTGGTCATCAGCTACCATTCCCTCGAAGATCGCATCGTGAAAACCTACTTTCGACAAGGAGAACATCCTTGTGTCTGCCCACCCAAGGCTCCGATCTGCATCTGTGGAAAAAAGCCGCTCCTGAATATTCTGAGCAAAAAACCCATCACGCCTTCCGAGCAAGAGATTCGGGAAAACCCGAGAAGTAGAAGTGCTAAAATGAGGGCTGTTGTTAAAGTATCCTAGCGACCTTTCCCTCATGGCGACTCCAAGCATCAACAGAACCGTCCTCCAACCTCCTCCTGAGAAAAGGAAGACGCTGATCAACCTACGCTCTCGAGATACGCTCACTCTCATGGTCGTGATCGTCTTCACGCTCATCGTGACGTTTTCCTTTCTCTATCTTTTCAGTTTCAATGAAATCGCCTCCCAAGGAGGAATTATTCATGATCTGGAACTCAAGAGATCAGCCCTTATGCGAGAAAGTGAAACGTGGAATCAACGCATTACCAATCTCAAATCCCTGGATGTCATCGAACAGCAGGACACGGTAAAAAAAATGCCGACTATCAATCCCTCTGAAATCCAATTCATTGAGATTGATCCAAAGAAATAATCTGCGTCAGATTTACCAGAAACTCAAGACGAGAAATAGTGGCGCTCATCTGAGCTGCCTGACTCGGGTCGGGGAATGTTGCCCCGTGACTGTTGACGAAACGTACGTAGGGCGAGTACCAACTGTCTCCAGGCTTTTGAAAGCTTTTCAAAGTACCTCCATCAGATGTCACAAGAAGGACCTGCGCTAGAATCTTGGCGGCCTCGGCTCGGTTCAACTGCCGGTCGGGGTGGAAGGTGCCATCCGGATAGCCGGACATAATATTGGTCTCAACGAGCGTTTGAACAAAACCAAAGAACCAGGATGACTTGGGAACATCGCGGAACGTTTGGGTTGAGAACTCCGCATTGAGATTTTGAAGATCGGCAGAGGTCACAAAACCAGCATGGAGCAGTGGACCGGTCACCAGCAGCTTGCTCAGCTCAGCGCGATTGATGAAATCTGAAGGGTGAAAGAATCCCGTGGCTCCGCTCACAAGACCCATATCCTTGGCATCACAAATCATTTTTTGAAGTGCAGCACTAAAATTCGCAATATCGGAGAAGCAGGGGGGCTGGTTTGCTTGTAGGCTGGTTGCCTGCCCGCCTGTGGAGGGCTGGTTGGCAGCTGGTTTGGTGAAAGTTGATTGAGCTGGCTGCTGATTTGTGGGAGGTGTTGAATTTTCTTGAACCGTAGCCGGTGCCTTGATCTCGAGTGGCAGGGTGAAATTCGTAAAGGCCGTCGCATCCTGGATCACCAGGGTGAGTGAAGCCGGTGTGTCAGGAGTTTTTCCCAAAACTTGATTTCCACTGCGCTTCAGGAAATCCGGAAGTTGATCAACGAGAAGGGTGTGAGAAGGTGGAACAAAAGAAAGAAGATCAATGATAATCTGTTTTCCAGTACTGAACGAAAGAGCGGGGAGCATCTGAGAAGCCGGAGCCGTGAGATGAAAGCTGACTTTTATTTCTTGCGATACCGCAGGAGCGCTCTTCGGAATGATCAGGCTGAAACTCTGGGCATCGAGCTCAACAAGTGCCACGATCGTCATAATCTTGTCAGCTGAAATCTGCGGAGTAATGCTCAGCGAACTGGTATTCACCGTGGCAGAAGCAATTTCAGCGTCTGAAAATTGCTTGTCCTGAAGGATTTTTTTCAGGTCCACCACATTGGAAAATCCCTTCACAAGGTCAATCGTGGCTTCCTGCTGGGAGACTCCCACAAGGTCCAACTGCACAAAGGTAAGGGCACCTGCGAGCGAGGTGATGCCTCGGAAATATTTTATTACGGGGCCCTTGAAATCCGGACCATCGCCGGAAAGACTAAGTGAACCCTTATCCGAAGCCAAAGCAATCGCGATACCAGAGGCTGAAGAAAAGCTTCCACCAAGAGAACCAGGAAGAGGAATGAAATCGGGGCCGGTTTCGAAAACTTCCTCGAGCGGATCATCGAATTTCACGCTGATCTGGAGACCTTTCTTCGTGATCGGAAGAGAAACTTTGAGCGACTTCTTTTGGCCCGTGCTGGGGTCGAAGCTCGCCAGGAAAGGAATCACAAAGCGAAGATTTGAGCTCACGTCGGCTTTTCCCACCACGGTATTCACGGATGCGTTGATCTGAAGATCAAGGAAGCAGCCTTGAAGTTTTGTGCTGGTGGAGATTGTTCCGGTCACCACAAGCTTACTGGCATTGAAGCTCAAGGACTTTGCGCATTCCTCGGGAAAAAAACGTTGACCTTTCACATCAACCTTCGCGGTTGCGAAGACTCCCGGGAAGCTCAGGGGAGCAAGATAGCTCGAACCGGCAGCGACCAAAGGAAGTCTGATGGGGGTCAGAGCATCTCCGATCAGTGAACTTCCTGAATCAACACTGATAACGAGCGGAATCTGAGCGGAGAAGAGATCCAGATCTGGTGGCACAGGGGTGACAGGGGTGGTCTTCCCAAAGAGACTCGTGTCCGTCGGCAAACGAGTGCCAAGAATAATCGGAATCGTCAACATGCCGGAAATATTTTTGAGTATGATGGTCTTGCTTGCGGAGTCAAATACGATGCCATCTCGAAGCGATGAGCGAATGTCTCGAGGGGAACGAAAGAGCGAACTCACGTTCAGCGTTGCCGTGCTGCCGGCAGGAAGAGGAAGGGTGACTTTCATGACTCGCTGAGCATCGTCATATCCGCTGGTGAAAACCTGATCCGGGCTCTGCACTCGAACCGTGGTGGGTACGGAAAGGATAGAAACGCCTCCGGGAAAAAGATTCGTCTCATTGAGAGGGGGTTCCGCGCTTTGGGATGAAAGAAAATACGCAGCGTTTCCCTTCTGATGAAGAATGAGTGTTCCGAGTGTTTGCGAAACAATCGTGACCGATTTCCCAATCGTGCTCAGCTGATAGCTCTTCTGGAAAACATTTGGAACTTCGCTCGAAGTCGTTTCCACGAGGCGAACATGCTCAAAAGAAAGCGGAGTCAGCAGCATCTGAATATTCGTGCCATCCTGGATGACCAGGGAATAGTTCTCCGGAGGCACGATGAGGTGGGAGCTGCTCAGTCCATTGGTATAAAAGGTGATCTTCTTTTGGACAAAAGACTTCAGATCCTTGAGGTCGCTCAGCACGGCTTCATAACACTTTGCCGTAGACTGGAAGGTCATGGTAATGGGCTTGTCAGCAATTCCCATCACCTGAAATTTCAGGTCGGAGGAATCAAAAAGCTTCTCCACCTGGCTGATATTTGAAAAACAAAGCTCCAGCGTAGGAACGGAAGATTTGCCAAGCAGCGCCGTGTCCGAAAGCGAAGCGAGAAAAAGGGGAGCCTGGTCTCGCAGAATCGTGGCGACTTTCACGAAACACAGCGGGTCACAGGAAGCCAACAAAGGAATCTTCACCCCATTCTGCCCGTTTCGCTCGGCATTGACCTGTTGAAAATTGCTGAAGTCCGAAGTCGGACTGACGAGAAGACTCACTTTTTCTTGATTCAGCGAATCCGAGAGGAGGATGAGTTTTTTTTGTGAATCAACCAGTTTGATCAGCGGATCTTTGGAGCTTAGGCTGGCATCGTAGGAGAAACGGTCAAGGCCCTCCAGGACATTATCATCGCTGCGGTAAGCGATAGACGTGATCACGCCATCGCTCGCGCCAGACCGTCTCGCGCTAGCAAGGCAGTCGCTGGAGCTGAGAAGATCCGAAGAGATGACGGCGAGCGAGCTATCACCCCGCGCTGTGGAAAGAAAGCAGAGCAGTCGATCACCCTTTTGGGTATTCACCAGCCGAAGGCTTGAAGCATCTTTCGAATTTGGAAAGGTGAGAAATTTCAGACCGGGGGGTGGCATTGGAAGACGGCTTCGCTTCACCTGCGCGGTCCAGAGTTGATCATTTTTCCCCACCAGGGTGAAGAAGGGGAGCTGATCGGGCCTCGTGACAAAGGTTTTGAGAGAGCTCGAAGTCCCGGAAACAATCGCCACGGGGAGTGACTGTGACAATCTGTCGACGACGTCCGACAGATGAAAAAGCTGATCTCGAGAAAGAAATCCAATCGCAAGAGCATTTTCTTGAGGCACCGCCGTGAGCGGGAGCTCGAAGCTCAAGCTGTCTCGATCCACGGCGAGTTCAGCGACCAAGCTGACATAATTCGTGCGGTAAAAAACCGGAGTTTGATCCTTCGTCAACAAACTCTGAAACGGAAAATCCTGATTGACCGTGGGAAAAGCCATACTCAGGTACGCAAAGCTGTATTCGACTTCAGAATAAAAATCCAACATGTTCACGACAGGCACGGGGAGAGAAACAGAGCTTTCCGATGGCAAAAATATTTTCGAATAGCTCCAGTCATTTGAACCAGAGCGATAGCGAAGAATGAGGGCGTTCAAATTTCGCTCCGGGATCTTCGGAAGCACGAGATGGTGCTGCTCTACAACGATTTTCGGAACTTCCCGCTTGATCGATTCGGCAATCAGACTTTGGCGGCTGAGGCCATCCAGCGACTGAAAGGTGGTCATGGTGCTCTCCAGCAGCGGTGCTCCGTGATGCACGGGAAAGCTAAGGAATGCTTTTTCGTCGGGAGCCAGAATCGTGTGAAAACTCGGCGTTGCAATGTACAGCAGCTCACTCAAAGGATTGGCAAAGCTCTTGAATCCAACAGGGAAACCCATGGATGGCGGACGATCAATAATCGTCGTGCGAACCCCGTTCACGACCACATCGTATTCCAAGCTCACATACTGACCCGCTGCGATATTCGTGATGATCGTTCCAAGCTTCGTCGTGTTTTGAGTTTTGAGATTCGTAATCGCCAGGGATTGGCTGGCGCTATCGCTGCCGATTTGTTGATCACCCGTAGCAAGAACAATCTTATCAATCGGACTGCTTGCTTTCTCAAATCTTCCGGATCGTTCGATCACCGCGTTGACGAAAGTAATTGTCAGATTCGAAGGTTTCGGGGCCTTGAGCTGATCATCGAAGATCGCAAACTGAACAGGATCGGTATTTTCCCGAACTAATTTTACAGAAGCCAGCGACGCTGGAGTTTCAAAAAGAAGATCCGCCTTAAAATTCCCCGTCAAACTCATCATTACCGCAAGAAAGGCACAGGCGAAGAGGAAGAGAACAAGGTGGTTTGACGATTTTTTTTTCATAGTTTTATTGTATCGGACTTTTCCCTCCGCAAAACAAATTACACCATATTTCGGCTCAATGACCTTGGCAATTTCGTCTTCACACGTGTAGCATGGGACTCACCGTAATGTCCGCTTATGGCTGAAGTTCAGACGATTGACGAACTGATAGGGAAGGTGAAGAAATACCTGAAGATTGATGAGGAAAGGCTGAAGAAAGCTTACGAGTTTGCCGAAGCCGCTCACGCCGGACAAAATCGTGCGGATGGAAAACCCTATATCACCCATCCCCTGGGGGTTGCCTACCTTTTGGCTGATCTGAAAGCCGATGAGGATAGCCTTGTCGTCGCCCTGCTCCATGATGTCATCGAGGATACGTCTCGCGAGCGCAAGGACATCAGCGAAAAATTTGGGCGCTCGGTGGGCAAGATGGTGGAGTCGCTCACGAAACTCCCCCGAGTTCATGATGTCAAAGATCAGCAAATTTCAGCACAATTTGACTATCGCATTGAAAGCATTCGGAAAATTTTCGAAATTATGCAGCAGGATGTTCGCGTCATGGTGATCAAGCTCTGCGATCGTCTGCACAATATGGAGTCTCTTTCCTCCTTCCGCGCCGAGAAGCAAAAACGCATTTCCCAAGAGACCTTCGATATCTACGTGAAGATTGCGGATCGGCTTTGTATGCTCGAGATGAAAGAGAAACTCGAAGAGCTGTGCTACCGATTCCTATTCCCGGACGCTTATAAAAAAAACCAAGAAGAACGCTCCCAGCACAACGAAGTCCTAAACCAGTACAAAAAATACATTCATGAGAAAATAACCCTCTGCCGCCACCTGCCGCATGCCAAGGACATTGTTTTTCAACAATACGTGGGGTACAGCGAAGCCGTCGAGAATAAGAGCGATTCGCCGAAAATCCAGACCAGAATTTTTGTCATCATGGATACGGAGGAATCTTGCTACCTAGCCCTTCGCGATATTCATTCGCAATGGAAGTGCCTGCGCGACCAGGTTCGCGACTATATTCATCTCTCCAAATCCAATGGCTTTCAGGGCCTGAAAACCACGATCATCAAACGCGATGGCGTCAATGTCCGCATCACCATCCAGACCCAAAAAATGGTCGACTACAGCCGGCAGGGGGTTGCAAGTTCCTGCTTTTTGAAATCGGAGGAGGGAAGGAAGGTGAAGCTGCCCTGGATGACGCAGCTGAAAAGTGTGAATAAAGGTACGAAGGAGAATAGTATAGAATACATTACCGCTCTCGAACATGATGTTTTCAAGCGATACATGGTTGTCTACACCGAAGATAACAAAAGCCTTTTTCTCCCACAAAACAGCACAGCCCTTGATGCAGCCTTCTTTCAGCTTGGCCCACGAGCCAATCACCTCGGATCCGTTTCCGTCAATCACCGCCCAGCAAAATTCTCCCAGCCCCTACGAGAGGACTCCATCATCGCCTTTCATCCTGGAGAGAAGCAGACCATTTCATATCGGTGGCTGAAATTTACTCAGACAACCTTTGCGAAATCCTATGTCTATGAGTATCTCAGAAATCTTTCTG
>CAZWLI010000061.1:0-9703 GCA_964634525.1 uncultured Candidatus Peribacteria bacterium
GCCATGGCAGCTATAGTGTTGGTATCCGCGACTGCAGCATCTTTCCGGAAATCACCCTGGATGATCTTGGCAAAACTCACGGTCTCAATATCACGATCGTCACAAGCGCCAAAACAGATGAGCCTGCGCGCTCGCTCCTGAAACACCTTAACTTTCCGTTTAAAAAAATTGTAGCGGCACCGGTAGTCAATCTCGACCCGAACAATCTAAAAAGCTAACTTCCTAACTTCCTGCCCTCATGGCCAAGACCTGCCTCATCGTGAAAGCGGAAAGAAGAAAACAAGCATCGCTGCGAGCGTTGAAGCATGGAAAAAAACCAAAGTTTTCCACCAAAGTCTACAACCGCTGCCAGCTCTGCGGCCGGCCTCGCGGATACCTTCGAAAGTTCGGCATGTGCCGCATTTGTCTTCGACAGCTGGCCTCTGCCGACCTCATCATGGGTCTTCGCAAAGCTTCGTGGTAAAATCCCCAGCTTGTTAGCTTATTAGCTTATTAGGTCGTAGGAATCATGACTAAAAAGCTAAAAAGCTAAAAACCTAATTACTCTCTATGAACACCGATCCCATCGCCGATCTTCTCACCCGCCTTCGCAACGCGTCCAAAGCGCGCCATGAGCACGTGTCCGTGCCGGCCTCTCGGGTAAAGAAGGAGATTCTCCGCGTCATGAAAGAAGAGGGCTTCATCCAAGGCTTTCAAGAAAAGGAAAGTGACGGGGCTCAAAAAGTCCTCGTGGTTGAGTTGATCAGTGGAAAAGACCTTTCCCTCGATCGCATCTCCAAGCCAGGTCAGCGAACGTATAGCCCGGTGAAAGAACTGCGACCCGTGCTTCGGGGCTTCGGCATCGCCATCCTGACAACCTCCCAGGGCATCATGACCCACCGACAGGCGAAGAAGAAGAATGTCGGAGGAGAAATTCTCTGTGAAATCTACTAAATCAATTTATCCTTACCATGTCCAGAATTGGAAAATTACCGATTGATATTCCATCCGGCGTCACCGTGAGCATCACAGGGCAAAAAGTGACCGTGAAAGGCAAGAAGGGTGAACTCCACTTCCAGATTCACCCGGTGATCACCGCTCGGGCCGAAGGCAACCAAGTGATCGTGGAGAAAAAACGTGAGACTCAAGAAGCGGGGGCTCTGCACGGCACCACGCGCGCCATTCTGAACAATATGATAGAAGGCGTGACCAACGGCTACGGGAAGAAGCTCGAAATCAAGGGTGTTGGACTGCGCGTTGCGATCGCCGGAAAGAAAATGACCTTTTCTCTCGGATTTTCTCATCCTATCGAATTCCTGATTCCTGCTGGCATTAGCATCAAAATGGATGAAGAAAACAAAAACGTCATGATCATCGACGGTTTTGACAAGCAACAGGTCGGTGAAGTTGCGGCTCGCATCCGGGGTCTGCGACCTCCTGAATCCTACAAGGGCAAAGGAATCCGATACTTTGGCGAACGCATTACCCTGAAGCAGGGTAAGAAAGCCGCTAAGTAATAGTTCCTTCGTTTCCTAACAAGCTAAAAAGCTAACAAGCTAATTCCCTCCAATGGCTCACTCCACAAAAGATATCGCACGCCTCAAACGAAAGAAGCGCATCCGTGCTCGCGTCTCTGGCACCGCCATGCGTCCGCGCCTCAGTGTCTATCGCAGCAACAAGCATGTCTTTGCTCAGCTCGTGGACGACACCAAGTCCCAAACCCTCGCCTCTGCTTCGGATCTGAAGGAAGCGAAGGGCACCCCCATGGAGCGCGCAAAGAAAGTGGGGGGAGAGATTGCTACGGCTGCTAAGGCAAAAAATATTGAAATGGCGGTCTTTGATCGCAATGGCTACCGCTATCATGGTTGTGTGAAGGCCCTTGCCGACGCAGCCCGTGAAGCAGGCCTGAAGTTCTAATTTTCTTAAGGATCCTAAGGGTCCTAACAATCCTAACAATCCTACCCCTATGCCCCGCCCCGATGGCCCACGAAGACGAATGAAACAGGAGAAAAAAGAATTTGAAGAAGAAGTTCTCCAGGTTGATCGTGTGACGCGTGTGGTGAAAGGCGGTCGACGTCTTTCCTTCCGAGCCACGGTCGTGATCGGCAATGGCAAAGGAAAGGTTGGCGTTGGTCTAGGAAAATCCAACGAAGTGAGCGCCGCCGTTCAGAAAGGCGTGACGCAGGCCAAAAAACACCTTCTTCATATTCCTATTGCCAAGGGCGATACGATTCCCCATCAGGTTTTCATGAAATTTAAGGCCACGAAGATTTTCATCTTCCCCGCAGCACCAGGAACGGGCTTGAAAGCGGGAAGCTCAACCAGAAAAATCCTCGAGCTTGCCGGAATCAAAAACATTCTCGCTAAACGTCATGGTTCACAGAACCGCATCAATCTGGCTAAGGCCACCATCCTTGCCCTGGAGCAGCTCAGCAAGCGGGTGAAGCCGGGTGAAGTGAAGAAGGAATGGAAAGATGACAAGGATCGTAAAGAAAATAATAAAGAAGCCCTAACCGCTAAACCCTAATTGCTAAACGCTTTCTCATGCGACTCAATACGATCCTCAAGTACAAAAAGAAGAACAAGACCATTGGTCGTGGCATTGGCTCTGGTCACGGCAAGCAGTCCGGTCGTGGCACCAAAGGCCAAAAGGCTCGAAGTGGAAAAACGATCCGGGCCAACTTCGAAGGTGGCCAGACTCCCCTCTTTCAGCGTCTTCCGAAATATCGCGGTTTCACGCCGTACAAGCGCTTGGAATATCAAATCGTCAATCTTGGCCAACTGGAAACCCTGAAGGGCAAGGACGTTACCCGAGAGGTCCTTGTGGCCCATGGCATGATCAAGAAAAAGGATCACCCCGTAAAACTCCTCGGCGATGGGGAGATAACCAAAGCCCTGTCGGTCACGCTCGACAAGGCGAGCAAAAGCGCCATCGATAAGCTCACCAAGGCTGGTGGTAATTTTACGGCTCTCAATACTCATGAACCTAAGAAGCTAAAAAGTTAACAAGCTCAAAAGCTATGAACAAGCTTCTCCAAATCTGGCGCAACAAACCACTTCGTAACAAGATTTTGTTTTCCCTTGGAGGAATTCTGCTCTATCGTCTGGTTTCCGCAATCAGCGTCCCAGGCGTTGATCCCGCGGCGATCAAGCTCGTCTTTGACCAGAACAAAATTCTCGGCGCCTTCGCGGTCTTCACCGGAGGAAGTGCGGAGAATTTTTCGATTCTCCTCATGGGCGTTTCTCCCTACATCAATGCCAGCATCATCATTCAGCTCATGGGCGTGGTGATTCCGAAGCTCGAAGCCCTCAGCAAAGAAGGCGAACAAGGTCAGCGCCAGATGAATCGCTATATGCGTTACCTTACCCTTCCGCTCGCTCTCCTGCAGAGCTATGGCATGATTCTCATTTTGAATAACTCTGCCGCCCAGGCCGGCGCCCGTCTCGTGTCCAATGTGAGCGACCCCATGGTGGTGCTTCCGCTCATGCTTTCCATTACGGTCGGCACGATTTTCCTTATGTGGCTTGGCGAACTTATGACCGAGAAGGGCATCAGCAACGGTATCTCGCTCATCATCTTCACGGGCATCATTTCCCATATCCCAAGCATTGTGGGTCAGACCCTGGGCCTTGCGACCTTCGACCAGACCAAATACCTTCCTTTCCTCATTCTCGCGATTATCACGATCTTGCTCCTGCTGCTCGTTATCTTTGTGTCCGATGCCTTTCGGAATATTCCGATCACCTACGGCGGCCTTGGCCAAAAAGGCCTCAGCAAGGGCGGTATCCCGATTCGCCTCAATCAGGCCGGCATGATTCCGATCATCTTCGCGATCTCCATGATCACCTTCCCAACGCTCATCTCACAATTTTTTCGAGGCAACAGCGTGGCGGAGTGGTTCATTGAAAATTTTGGGGGCAGTCGCCTTCACGGCCTGTACATCGCTTCGCTCTTTATCTTCGTCTTGCTCTTCACCTTCTTCTACGTGAGCATCACTTTCCAGCCGGAAAAAGTCGCCGAAGACATTCAGAAGCGCGGGGGCTATATCCCGGGTGTTCGCCCCGGAAAAGAGACGGCAAAATTCCTTGGAGATGTTTCTCTTCGCCTCAATTTCTGGGGCGGTCTCTTTATCGCTTTTGTCGCTGCCTTCCCCATCCTCCTTCAGCGCCTTTTTCAGGACTTCAATCTCGGAACGGTTCAGCTGCTGATGTCCGGCTCGGGCATGATCATCATCGTGGGCGTCATCCTGGAGCTGATGCGACAGGTGAACACCCAGCTCATGCAGGAGGACTATTCGAAGTACGAAAAATAGGGTTTAGGGTTTAGCGTTTAGGGTTTAGAAAATGCAGGATATCTAACCGCTAAACGCTAACCGCTAAACGCTTGCGTTATGCGTCTGTTCTACGCCCTCATCATCTTCTTCCTCGGTCTTGGGCTCGTGAAGTATCGCGAGCGGGTCCAGAGCTTCACCGGCACGATTGGCTTTGCCGAACAATATCTCGGCGTTGGAGGGACCTTCACCTTCTATATTCTGGTCGGCATTGGCGCCATGTTTTTTTCCATCCTCTACCTCACCGGCACCTTCGACAGCATTGCTTTTTTCATTGGAAAATTTTTCTTTGTCGGTACGCAGCAGTGAGTGAATGAAAAATAAATTTTTTCATTCGATGACGTTAAACGTCGTTTGCAGCATGCCCATGGAACAGACAGCATTGAGGGTGCCTGTGTGCGTGGGGGTGAAGGTGACAAGACTTTTTTGCCCGGCCTTGAGAAGCTTGGCAACGCCATATTCAGGGATCGTGAAGGTACCCATGCAGCTGCCCACATTGACCTGATCATCAATGGTGAGTTCCACGGGTATTCCTTTTTTCACCGTATGAAGCCGAGGATAAAATCCCCTCGTCTCGGATATTTCCATGTCCACTTTCTGAACATTACAAGAAGTGACGGCGGGATCGCAGGGTTTATTGTCCGAAGTGTCGGGAACGGCGGCTCCGACAACGCCTGCGGTATTTGCGACAACATGAAAGGCGGCGCCGGACGTCATCATGCCCATGGTGCAATTGAAAGGAATCGTGCCGAGTTCCTTTGGTGTAAAGGTAATGGTTTTCATCGAATCTTTCGGCAAAAAAGCCGTGATGTCCATGGTCGGCATAATGATAATTTGCCCACAGCCAACGGCATCTTTTCCGTCCACTTGCCACTCGACCGGTACGCCCTGAAGCACGGTAAATTCACTGGGCTCGTAGCTGAGGCCATTGATCTTCATCGAAACAATTTGTCTGCCATTTTCGATTCTTGCGGGCTCAGCAAAAACCTGAGCTGAAGAGAAAGAAAAAAGCTGAGCCGTGTTCAGCCCCAGCAAGGCTAAGCTGTTGTTGATGTTGAAAAACCCAAGGAGCAGCACGACCACGCCGGAAAATGTAAGAAAATATCGCTGAAAATTGCCCTTCGCAAAGCTGGAAATCGAGCCAAGCGAAAGCAGCGTGGGGAGTGTCCCAAGAGAAAAGAAAAACATGATGAGAGCGCCTTCGATCATGCTCCCGCGGCTTATCGCATAGAGTTGAAGCGCTTGGGTAAAGCCACAGGGGAGAAAAAAGGTGAGCGCTCCCATGAGGAAAGGAATGGAAGGATGACGATGCTCTTGCAGCTTCAAAATGCGCCGCCCGATGAACTTCGGCATTTTGAGAGAGAATCGCGAAGGGAAAATTTTCAAAATATGAAATCCCATCCCGATCATAAAGAAAGCCGCGAGAAGACCGATGGCGCCCGTCATTCTCGGAGAAATCGAAAAGACCGATCCGAGAGCTCCGATAAGACCGCCAAGAAGAGTGTAGGAAATAATTCTGCCACTATTGAAAAGCAAATGCGGTTTAAACTTTTCCCATCGGGTTTCCGCGGAGTAGGCCTGCCTGCCGGACAGGCAGGCCTCATTGTACTTTGCGGCTACGGACAGGAGTACACCACCGGTGACGGCAATGCAGCTCGAGCTGGCGGCAACCAGGCCGATCAGGAAAATAAATCCATAGCTCATATTATCCGCGATACCAAGGTTGAAATCCAAAACCCCGGTCGTTTTGAAAAAAAGATACAGGCCAAAAATAATGATGAGCATGGCGCCGATTTCAAGGAAAGACCTCCCCATCCCCTGCGAATCTTCCCCTCTGCCAAGGGGGTCTTGAGGGATGACTTCATACCCGTGCCCAGCAATAGCCCGCTGAAGCTCCTCTTGCGATGGAACACGCTTACACACCAGCGTCGCTTTCCCATGACGCTGGCTGACCTTCACGGACTTCACTCCCGGGATTTTCTGAAACTGATCTTCAATGAGCAGTTCGCAGCTGGCACAGGTCATGCCACGAATCGATATTTCAATAATTTTTTGAGACATAGATAGTACGAGCGGTTAGGCCTGCCTGCCGGCAGGCAGGGTTTAGGGGACTAAAGGTTCTGGCGAATGATTTTTATTACTTCGAATAAAATCTCGAATTTTCTGCTCATCAATCCTATCAAATTTCATAAGTCTGCCCCAAGAGGCCAGGACAATGCGATTCTCATTCTTGGCGCGAGGAGTCATAATGACGGTTTGCGGATAGGCTTTGGCAAGAGCGGTGAGTTGTCTGCGCTCATCATCGGAAAGTTTGGTATACGAAATCCAAATGCCTCCGTGTTCGAGATTGTGCACGAGTTGTTCGTCCGGAAGCTCTTGGTCATACACCCCCCAATCCGCTTCCTTGGCGTAGTGAGGGCCTGAAGTTGGGACATTGGAATTGTAGGGATCATGGGCTGATCCTTCAGGAATGTGCTCTCGCCCTTGGATTTCATAAACATCGCCCACCGGCGGAGGAACTCTAAAAAACCAAGCGAAAAGAAATAATCCACCAACACACACCAGCACCAGGAGGATAGGAAAAAGGGCGCCAGAAGATGGTTCTTGTTGATAAGAGGAATTCATAGAAGGTTATAAGAATAAAAAAATTACTGAGCAAGAAGTCGATCAATGGCGGCTTGGAAAACGCTGAGGGGCTGGGCTCCGGAAATCGCTTCCGATTTCCCCGTCTTGTTGTTCAGGACAAAATTTCCAGGCGTCCCGTCCACACCAGCAGCTGATCCCTCCGCAATGTCCTGCTGAATGCGGGTTTTGTACTTTTCACTGCTGAGACAATCTGTAAATTTTTCCTGGCTCAGCCCGATCTGGGAAGCGAGTTTTGGAAGATCATCCGCGCTCATGCCATTGCCATTGGAGGTGGTGGTCTTGAAAATCAAGTCAGCATATTTCCAGAAACTGTCATTGGCGCCCTGCTCGGCAGCACATTCCGTGGCAAGAGATTCTTTGGTCGAGAGGGGGTCATGGAAGCCCAGGGGATAATGGCGATAGACCCAATTGATCTTCCCCTTGTTCTGATCGAGAAGTTGCTGAAAGACCGCATGCGCGCGCTTACAAAATGGACACTCAAAATCCGAGTATTCAATGACAGAGAGAGGAGCTTTCAGATCTCCCCGAATATGATCTTGTGCCAGATCAACCGGCTTCACTTCGGCTGCAGGACCCCTTTCAGGAGCTGAAGGAACTCTCTTTTCATTCTGACTCAGAAGTTTTTTTATATTTTCGAGCGCCACTGAATCTGCCCCGGAATTTCTTGAAGCAATCTGCGTTCCCAAAAAGATAAGTGATCCGCTGATAAGCACGGAAGCCGCTATAATGGCCACGGTGAGGCTTGAAATTTTTTGTTCAGACATACAAAAAAAATAATCAATTAAAAATTTGATCATAAAAAACAATCTATTCCCGTTTGATAATTGAACCCGTGAGGTCGGGAGGTCCGGACACCACGAATATCTTCTTCTTTTCCTGAAAGCCAAAAGACAAAAGCTGAAAGCTTATAAGCGTAACCGCCACAAGCCACATGAGCGGAACGAATATTTTTACCTGAATTTTTCCAAGGGCCGGAGCGAGCACGGCCATTATTTTTTGGCCTTCTTGATGAGGGACCTCACAGCAGGCAAGATGCTGAGCCTGAGCTGCGACGGCATGGCCGCTCGGCATCCGGGAATCCATTGCCATACCTGATCCAAAAAGCCTGAGGCAAACACCTCCGAAGAGAAGGCTGAAGACCAGGACAATGGGGGGAATTTTTTTCATAGTATTTTCCCAGTACGAGAAGACTACAGCAATTCCTTTATCTTTTCAAGGGAAGGATTCACTTCAGTACCGACTTTATTTCCCTTTCCGTCAAAGAAAACAAGTGTTGATTGCAGTCTGACGCCATATTCTTTTTTCAAAGCCGTTTCTTCGTCATAATCCGCCTTCAGGATTACGGCGCCTTTTGGAAGTTGGTTAATATTTTCTTTGATCATCGCTTCGAGTCGACGACAGGTAGAGCACCAGGAAGCATGGAAAAAGAGCGCGAAAGGCTTTTTGCCTTTGACCTCAGTAAACCGAGCCACACTGTAATCTTCGTAAGAAAATGGCTGTTCATTATTCTTCATTCCCTCGCTTCCTTGTTTCTTCATTTCCTTGTTCTCCATTTCTCCTTTCTCATCCATCATCCCCTTCCCCATATCTTCCTTCTCCATCATTTCTTTGATGTCCTTTTTAAGGGTATCCAATTCTTTTTGACTCAAATTCTTTCCCTTAAAAAGATGAGCCGGCGTATTGAGATCTTTACAAACAATCACGGTGACGTCAGAGGAAGGCGAATACTTCCAGTCTTCATCGGTACGACCGTAAATATTTTCAGGAGCATTCGCTTTCACCGTTTTGACGATAATAAGATCTGGAAAAAGTTTTTCAATATCACGCATTCCATCTTTGGCCATGCCCTCAACGATTGTTTCCGAACTTTTCAGCTTTTCATCAACGGAGGGCGAAGCAACAGGATTGCCTTGAAAAGGCGGTGAAATCGAATCAGCCGAAGGCGAAGAAGAGCCTACCTGGGAACAGCCTGTCAGGACGAGAGTCATCGCAAACAAGCCGAGAAGAAAAAAAACTTTTTTCATAAAATTTGCAAAAATAATAATGTTCGATGCCATTGTAAGAGTGAATGTTCTTTCGTGACAAGCCAGGGGTGTGACGTCCATCACAGTTTCTGTTCTTTTTTCAGCTCCCCCATGATGCGCGAAACGGTTTCTCGTGAAAGGCCGGTCTCATGAGCGATCCGCGTGTGGGTCAGCTTTGTCCTTTTCCAAAAAAACTCCGAAAGTAGACCGCGATGGTCTTGATGATTGACGGTTCCCAAATAACGGAGGACGCGTTCCCGGGCATCGAGAAATTGATTCTTTAATTTTTCTTCATATGAAGAAAGACGCTCTGTTTGAATGGTCAATAATTTCATCATGATTTCCGGCTTTGCCTGGAGAATTTTAATAAAATCTGAAATGGGAATAAAGCAGATGTAGGCGTCCTGGATCACTTCCGCGAAATGATCATTTACTTTTGGAGCAAAGCTAATGTTGCCAAAAATTGCCCCCGGATACAGCACATCGATGACGTATTTTTTCCCCTCATGATCATGATACAGAGCTACCTCGCCTTTTTTCAGAATGCAAATAAAATCGGACGTTTGAAATGGCGTGTACAGAAGTTCTTTTTTGAGACACTTTTTTTCAACCGCTTTGTTTGCAATTTTCATCATCTCGGAATCGGTGATTCCGGAAAAGAGATCGACTTGTTTCAAATACCAGACGGTCGAAGGGTGAGCCATAGAGCGTGATAAGAATCAC
>CAZWLI010000062.1:0-5953 GCA_964634525.1 uncultured Candidatus Peribacteria bacterium
CTTTTTCAGCCATGTCAGCTGACGTTTGGCGTAGTTGCGGTTGTGTTGTTGGAGGGTGATGAGGAGTGCTTTGGCGGAACATTCGCCCAGTAAATACGGCACGACTTCCTTCACGCCGATGGAGGACAAGGCAGGGAGTTCAAGTTTCTGGAGCTTTTTCACGTCGCCTCCGGTGTGCCGGTCAATAATTCTCTTCACCTCTTCGATCATGCCTCTGTCGAGCTGCTTCTTGGTTCGCTGATTGATCCGTTCGTAGAGCACTTCTCGCTCGATTTCGGGCGCAATTTTTAGCACCTCATAGCGACGTCTTCGTTTCTTCGCGAGCTGTGATTTTTTCTTGCCCGTCAGGTGATGGATCTCCAAAGCACGGATAACATAGCGCTTGTTCCTCGTGCGCATGAGTTCGATTGCGGACTCCGGATCCACGCTGTTGAGCCGGGAAAGAAGTTCGTCGATGTCGAGTGTTTCTAGCTCAGCGCGAAATTCTTTGTCCGGCTCTCCGGATGGGATCAGGAAATTATCCACCACCGCATCGATCCACAGCATGGTGCCGCCGCAGAGAATGGGTAATTTCTTCCGTTGAAGGATTTCTCCGATCGTTTTGAAGCAGAGTTTTTGGTATTCGGCAACGCTCAGGCTCTTCTCCAGCGGAATACAAGAAAAAAGATGATGAGAGATGCCCTGACGTTCTTCCTCGGTCGGAAGCGCATTGCCAATCCGGATCTCTTCGTAGATCTGCCGAGAGTCGGCATTGATAACCTCTCCATCGAAATGCTTGGCAAGCTCAACCGCGAGGGCTGTCTTGCCACTGGCCGTAGCGCCTTGAACAACAAGAAGCGGCTTCTTTGCCTTCTTCAGCCATTCCTCCACCAATAGTATGAGAGAATCTTCCATGCTCAACACCCCACATTGAATACCTTGCTGATGGTATCCTAAAAAGCCTAAGGCTCCTAAGAATCCTCAGGATCCTTGCTCTTACTTCTTGTACACGCTCACAATCTTGTACTCCTTCACTTCGCCCGTGGCGAGTATCACGGTTTCATCCCACTTGATCGTCTTGGGACCACGGACGAATTTGTAGTCTTTCTCAGGCTTCAAAATAACCTTTCGTCCATCACCCTTGCCATAGACGAGCACAAAGGCTTCCAGGGTATCGGGTCTCGTGTACGCATAGAAGTAGAGCTGACTGCCGATGTCGTTCTTGGCCTTTATATCGAGGCCTTGTCCCGGGAAAACGGTTGCGTCCAGACCGTAACCCCCCTTGCGATAGTAGCTGAGATCCCAGCTGTGACTTTTTCGCTGTTCCACGGGAACACCGAGGTTCAAAATAGCGCGATAAAAAGTTGTAGAAGCTTGACAAAGCCCGCCTCCCAGTACCGGTGCTGCGGCAGCACCAAAAATCCCCAAACCTTTTACAAATTCATTGTCCACTTTCCCAAGAGCGTTGTTGAAGGAAATGGTTGCTCCGCGATCAACGAGTGTTCCGCTAACCCGCTTCAGGCCGGTCGTGAAATTGTAGACGCGATCAGCGTGATTGCCGGTGGAATATTCCGAATAGCCAACGCTGAGGACGTCATAGGGTGTTTGCTCGATATCCGAGTAGACACTGAAAGGAATCTGATCAAAGCTGACTATGGCCGTGCGATCCTTTTTCGTGAGCGCATCTTTGATGGCGCTCAGGACATCATCTTTTTTCATATCCTGGCCAAAGCTGAAGTCCCCTTCTGTCTTGGCCTTGTAGACGCCCTTTCGGACTTCATCCTTGCCGACGATGCGCACGTAGCCCGGTTGCTTGTAAAATTCCTCTTGAAGTCCATCAATCCACTGCGAGACTTTGCTTTCATTGAGTTCAGCGCCACTGTCTTTCAAGATAATATAGTCGGGGTTTGAGTTCAGCTCCAGGGTTCGGGTTTCATTTTTTCCAAGCTTTACGGTTACGGGCACTTCGGTCAGGTTTACAGCTGTTGACAGCTGATGCTGGATAACAGTCCGTTCTTCATTGCTCAAATCAGGTCGAACACTTTTTGTCTTGAGCTTCAGAACAGGCTGAGCTGTGCCCTGTTCGAGCGAGGAGATGAGCTCCGGGAGGCTTGTTTGCAGGCTGTCATCATTGATTACCACCCCTCGCTTGAGCGGCTCGTAGTGCCATTTTTTTTCTTCACTCCAGGCCACGCTTGGCTTCACCGCCGCGACTTCAACCTTGGTCTTGATATTCTGGACATAGCTTTCCAGCTGATCGTGATCGAGCGCGAGCTGAGCATTGAACGAGCTTGGCTTGGCTGGGGTAAAAAAGGTTGCCAAAAGACCTTCGATAATAACATTCGGCGTTTTTTTCATATTCTCGATCTCTGGCGAACTGATAATAAATCCAAGCTCTGAAAGCAACGCGGTGCTCACAGGCTTGCTGTCCACGATAATGTTCACCTTGGAAGTATTTTTGTTTTTTACAAAATTGGAAAAGGTCTCAGGATTCTTCACGAGCATTTGCTTTTGTAGTTGAGGAATCAGAAGGCTGCCCAAGACCTCGACGCGGTGTTCCCAGGGTCTTGCCAGGCTCATAACAATCACAAATGTACTGAGGACGGTGCTCAGAACAATTTTTTTTGTTTTTTCAGAAGACTTGGGGTCTTCGGGAAGAAATCCTGCCATAGAAATTCAAAAATAATTCTTTTCATGATACGATATTTTTTTACAAAAGTCAAAGCAAAAATTCACGACTGAGGTTCTTCGGATGCTTTCGTTTGAAGGCATTTTTCATCGAGCGTTCAAGAATTTTGTGAACCGTATCCGGATCAATGTCCGTCATCTTCGGAAGTTTCTTCAGCTGATCGAGAGAGCCATCCAGATCAATCCCTTGTTCCATGGCTTTTTTCAGCACCTGATCAACGATAGAATAGGGGGCTCCCATCTGAGCTTCATCGCCACCCGGATGCAGCCCAAGTCCATCGGTCGGAACAGCATCGATCACTTCCTTCGGCACGCCAAGCTCCTTCGCGATCATCGGAAGCTCATCTCCCTTCCAGAGATTTTGAATCATTCCAAAGTCGCCCACATCGCCATGCAGGGTCCAGAATCCCATGAGATA
Organism: uncultured Candidatus Peribacteria bacterium; assembly: GCA_964634525.1. Taxonomy (GTDB): domain Bacteria; phylum Patescibacteriota; class Gracilibacteria; order JAUYGZ01; family JAUYGZ01; genus CAZWLI01. The sequence goes on from CAZWLI010000062.1 coordinate 3,086, forward strand.
TTCGGAAAGATTGTCCGTCGAGAGGACGAGTCCGTTGACCACATTTGCGACGTAATAGGTGCCCAGAGCCATGCGAAGGCGAGCCTTGAGATTGCCCATTGCAGTAGGACTGTTCAGGGCTTTAGGATTGTTACTATAGAGAGCCAGCAATTGATGTGAAACATGCTGTGCTATTTTTTCCTTGATGAAATCGAAAATGTCGGTCAGGTCAATCTCCAGAGGCTGCGCGCCAAACGTTGAGATCACTTTTTTCGCCAGTACGGCATGCTCGGGGTCGGAGTGGCAGGGCAGGATCAACCCGAGCGTTTTCAACTCAAAGCCATTTTCTTTCGCGAGCTGCGTCGCCCTCATGGACAGGCCAAGAACGACAGCGCTGTCGAGACCGCCCGACACGCCCGTGATGGTGGTGTGCAGATCCCACTGCTCACAATATGCTGCGAGTGCCGTAGAAGCTTTGGTGATGACGTTTTGGGCTTGTTGCTGGGTCATTGGTAGAGTTTTTTCTTGAGTATAAAGGCTTTGACAAGAGGATCAACCATGAAAAGCTCTCCTTTCCTCGCCTTCGTACTTGATTCCTTTCGATCACGTTCGACCACGAAGAATTTTGCAGAGCGCAGAAGATCCTTTCCCCTCACCCACGTTTTCTCAATGCTTCGATACTGATCTGATCCCACGACAAAGACATGATCCAGCTGAGCAAAAAGCTTGCTCACGATTTTCCACAAGTCGAACCACGCAAAAGCGCGTTCTCTTCGAAGATCAAAATCACTGATGATCACTTTCTTCCCAAACTTCGCTGCTTTCTTCCACAGCTTGAGCATGACAAGACGCTCCTCATCAGAAGCTCTGAATTTTTTGTAGGGCAGCTTTCCGGCGGGGAAAACAATCACGGTATTGAAGAGACCGCTTTTCAGGACTTCCTCAATGACATGACGGTGACCGAGCGTTGGAGGGTCGCTCCCGAGGCCGAACCAGGCTACGGCATGGCTTTTTTTCATAAAAAAACCTTATCACAGGGATAAGGTTTTAGAAATGCGCAGTATTGAGCCTTTGTTTATCTCCCCGTTGTCGTCGGCGTTCCCGTGCCAGCCTGGAGCAGCGTATTCACAAAGACGAAGGAGAGGAGAATAATGACGACGCCAATGACCGAGTAGGTCAGGATCTTCTTTCCGGTCTCCGCGCCGGATTCATTGACACCAGCGGTCACATACATGAAGCCGCCGTAGATCACGAGGGCGAGAATGATGATGCCGAGGAATCCGAGGAAGTAATTGAGAATGGTGCGAACGAGAGGAATAATCCCTGATTCACCACCCGTGGCAGCGCTGATGGCCCCCGGAACGATGTCGGGCCCAACGCCGAAATTCCCCTGTGCGTAGGCTGTCATGCCGGAGAAGTGTGCGAGGGTGAGGGTGAGCGTCAGGAGTGCTGCCATGATGAGTCCCGATCGAAGCGATGTACTCATTCTTGAAAAAATTAGGATTAGACTGTCTCTCATTGTAGAAAATCGGTCTTTTTTCCGCAAGAGCGATTGATGCAACAGCAGTTGACATGGTTTGGAAAGAGTTTTTTCGCAGAAAGAAGCTGATCTCCTCGAACGTGCTCCAATTTCACTGAGTCTTGCACTCGAAAGGCCCCGACCGTTGTTCGCCGAAGCGCGGTCATGACGGCTCCCGTGCGAAGCAGCTGTCCGAGTTCGTGGACCAGAGACCTCACGTAAGTGCCGCTGGAGCAGCGGATCCGAAGTTCGCCTCTCGCTGCCGAGAAGGAGGTGAGCTGCAATTCAAAAATTTCCACTTGTCGCTTACCCAGGTCAATGGCCTTGCCTTCGCGGGCAAGTTCATAGGCGCGTTTTCCTTCTCGATGCACGGCAGAAAAAGCCGGCTGTACTTGCCAGATTGAACCTTCGAATTTCGTCAGCGCTTCTTGGACGACCTTCTTGCTGGGCCACGCAATCGTGGTGTGTTCGGAAATCTTTCCCGTGCTATCAAAGGTGTCCGAACTTTTTCCCAGCTCAAAGCAGGCTTCGTATTCCTTACTTGCGTCTTCAAAAAGTGGAATGAGTTTTGTGTTTGCTCCAACGAAGATAACGAGCAGCCCTGTGGCCAGAGGATCCAGGGTGCCGAGGTAACCCATTTTTGTACCGGGAAACTTCCTTCGAAGCGTGCGAATCACGTCAAAAGAACTGATGCCGGTTGGCTTGTCGATGAGGAAAAGGCCGTTCAAGAGGGCAGGAAGTAGGAGGTAGGAAGTTAGGTAATTAGGATCTTAGGCTCTAATTTTTCCATTCGCTTCTTCTGAAGTGAATTAAATGGAAGGACTGATTGTTCCGGATGCAAGATGTCCTCTTCCGATTGGCTGCGAACGATACTGGCACCGAGATTTCGCAACTTGTCGTCGAGGGCTTCGTAGCCGCGGTCAATGTAATTGACATTGGTGACCTCCGTAATCCCATTGGCGATGAGCGCGGCCACAATCATGCCGGCTCCAGCACGAATATCGCAGGAAGCAATGGTTGTGGCGACGAGAGGAGTGGGGCCAATGACAATAGCCTGATGAGGATTGAGAAATTCAAAACGTGCACCCATTTTTTCCAATTCAAAAAGGTAGTTGAGACGTCCTTCAAAAAGCGTTTCAAAAATCTTCGAAACTCCCTGCGCCTGGGTCATCAGGACCATGAAGGGCGCCTGAAGGTCCGAGGGAAATTTCGGAAAAATGCCGGTGTCGATTTTGGCGATGGCCCTGAGTTCCTTGGCTGGTCTTATCCGGACGCAATCATCAAAAAAATCCACAGGTACCCCACATTCCTCCAGCTTTTGCCAGAGACTGTCCAGGTCGTGAATGTGCACATCTCGGATCACGATGTCG
>CAZWLI010000063.1:0-4894 GCA_964634525.1 uncultured Candidatus Peribacteria bacterium
CATACCGTATTTGGCCGTCATCTCAAAGAGAGGCGCGGTATTGGAGTGATTCCAATCAAAATCTTTCGTGATGTTGTAGGTTGGGATGGGGAAGGTGAAGACGCGTTGCTTCGCGTCCCCCTCCGTCATCACTTCAATGAAGGCTTTGTTGATCATGTCTATCTCGGGTTGACACTCTCCGTATGTGAAGGACTGTTCAGTGCCTCCGATGCAGGCGGGTTTATTTTTAAGATCTTCGGGACAGTTCCAGTCCAGGGTGATATTTGTGAAAGGAGACTGGGATCCCCAGCGGGAAGGGACATTGAGATTGAAGACAAAAGCCTGCACGTTTTGTTTGGTGTGTTCGTAGGTTTTTTTTGAAATAAATGCTTCTCTTTCTTCACCTCGCAGCGTCGAGCCAGAAATCACAAGTTCAGTTTCCAACTCGTTTGCGATTTTTTTTACATAGGGTGCGAGATAGGTGTCGAAACTTGAGAAGGCCTGTGCTCCGGCCCATTCGTTTTGCATGGTGCCGAGAAAATTAACCATCTGTCCGATCGCGGAAGAGAGATGTTCGGGAGGGGAACAGTCGACTCGATTTGCGACACCTCCAAATCCTTCCGCAAGGAGTTGTCGTAGCGACCACCCGGCGCAGTACCCACAGAAGAGATCCAGGTCGTGGATGTGGATGTCTCCGGAGCGATGAGCACGATCAGCCTCCGGGCTGAATATCCGCGAGAGCCAATAATTGGCCGTGATTTTTCCGGCCGTATTGAGGATAAGTCCTCCGAGAGAATATCCTTGATTGGAATTCGCCTTGACGCGCCAATCGGTTTTTCCGAGGTATTCGGTCATGGTCTGCTCCACATCCACCATCACCTTTTTTTCTTCGCGTATTTTCTGATGTTGGTCGCGATACAAAATGTAGGCTTTAGCGATTTCATAGGCTCCGGCTTCCATCAGCGCTTTTTCCACACGATCTTGAATGATCTCAACCGTGGTTGTCGCTCTTTCTGGGAAATCTTGCTGAACGGCGACAATGGCTTGCTGGGTAATTTTTTCTGCATCAAAAGTTTCTTCATGCTTGATGGCATGGCTCGCCTTCAGGATTGCCGCGGTGATTTTGGAGGCGTCGAATGGGACAAGCGTCCCATTTCGCTTTTCAATCGTTTTCATAGGCGGATGGCTAAAAAATAAGACCCCCACAAGATTTTGTGATGGCAAAGAAAATGTATACCAGTGGTTGTGATAAGGCGTGTGACAAAAGTCACAAAATATTCGCTTTCGTTGACGGGTGAGAACATTCATTTTTTTTTCCTGCAAGACGGTCGAGCTCAGGCTCGTTGAGAATGGAAATGAGGCCTTTGTGCAGGCGGATCATCTTTGCCTTTTTCAGTGCTGAGAAATCACGTGAAAGTTTTTCACGAACGGTGCCGAGATGGGCTGCTAACTGCGCCTGATTGAGATTCAAAGGAAAAGTTTTTTTTGAAGCTTGTGAAGCATGTTCGAGCAGATAGCTTGCCAGACGCTCCTTGGTTGTTTTGAGAGAAAGCTCACAAACCTCTTCACAGAGATCACATTCTTTTTCCGCGAGGATGTGAATAATATTTTTTGCAAAAACATGCGAGCAATCGATAAGATTCAGTACTGTTTCTTTGGAAAAGACGATGGTTTCCGTATCAGCAATTGCCGTAGCATTAATGTGGAAGAGGGATCTTGCCAGAACCGGTGCCAGGCAGCAATATCCAGGCGGACGAACAAAGCAAACGATTTCTTCCTTTGGACTTCCACTCTGAAGACGAAAGAGTTTCACCAGCCCTTTGGTGACGATGAAAAGTCGATCAGCATGCTCTTCCTCTTGAAACAAGCTATCGCCTTTTTTGAATTTTTTTATTATTCCACTTTTTTTCAGGAGCGCATGGTCAGACTTCGCAAGCCCTCGAAAAATACTGACCTCGGAAAGCAGTGATGTCATGCGCTGAGAGTTGGAACTTTGTTGCCATGGTGCTCCATCGGGACCCGTTTACCGATGCTTCTTTGCTTTCGCTCATGATCTGAATTTCTGAAATCAGCATTGCGAGTCATGCTCCCCAAGATCACCTCCACGAGGCGGGCATATTTTTCAATGAATCCATTTTCAAAAATATCAAGTTTCTTTTCTGGAACGGAATACAGCGATAGGCTTCCGATGAACTTCCCATGGTACGCCAGAGGAATAAGAAGAAGTGAGCAAAGATTCTGCTTTCGGGCAAGGAATCGAGATTGATAGCGGGACTCTTTGGTCACATCAATGATACGAAGGGGTGTGCCCTGCTGCCAGGCTTTTTGTGCCAGACTTTTTTCAAATTTAATGCTCATTTTTCCTCGCCAGTCTTCCGCCACACCAAAGACGGAGATGAGGTCGAGGGTATTTTTTTCCTCGTTGTAGGTGCGAAGCACGCAGGCGTCGACACGCGTCAGCATGATGATGGAGCTCACGATGAAATCTGCCACGCTCTTTCGGTCCGGGTATTCTCGAGCGAGATCAATCAGCTCAAAGACGTAGTCCATCTCTCGCCGGATAATGCCAAATTCGTTGTAGGCTTCTTTGATTTTTTGATATTTCAGCGTCATTTCCTCTTCGTATTTGCTTTGGTTCGTCATGTCGCGCGCAATGATCAAGTAGAATGTCTCTCCGGCCTTAATTTCGCTCTTGAGCGGCGTGATGGTGGCGGAAATTTTGATCAGCGTTTTATTTTTGTGACGCGCCTGGAGTTCAAAATTATACTTAACCTTTGAGGTTCCAAAGATTTCTTTTTGATTGCTGATGACGAAGATTTTCTCTATGGCATGACCCAGGATTTCCTCTTCCTTGTAACCAAAGATCAGTTTTGCTCCTTTGTTCCAGGATTCGATTTTGCCATTGCGGTTGAAAACAATCACCGCATCCCGTGAGAATTTGGTCGCGGTACTGAGGATTTTTTCCGTTTTCTCTCGTTCGCGAATCGGACGCAGATCCGTCACAATGGCAATCGTTCCTCCATCCGGCAGTGGGCTTCCGCTGATCAGCGTTGGAATTCTTGTCCCCGATTTCGTCAGCATAGTTCCTTCATATTGGGAGCTGACGCCCTTTCGCCGAAGGTGCTCATTGACATAGCGGATGTGGGTTATGGTTTTTTCATCCCAAAAGAGTAAGGATTGTTTCCCCACGAGTTGCGACAAGTCGTATACCGTCAGCTCACATAGTTTTTTGTTGGCATACTTGATGCAGCCATTACGGTCATTGACGAGGACACCCTCGTTCATCAGGTCGAGAAGCTTTTGTTGCAGATTTTCTTCGTTTTTGAATGCCGTTTGAAGCATAGGATTATTGCTGAGTAAGGGATGGATTTTGAGTGGTTATAATTTCAATCCGGTCTCCGTTTTGAATGTTGTAGTGCAGGGCTTTGTCTTCGTCATTGACCTTGGCATAGAGCGCCAGATTCACCAGTCGAGAATGAATGCGATGGGCAAAATCTGTCACCGTAGCACCTTTTTTCATACGGTACAGATCACCCTTGTAGGAAAAGCAATGCACGTGCTTTTCTTCTCGTGAGGTTCCGGAAAGGTGAGAGAAATATTCGAGCATCTTTTTTTCACGTTCCGGAGGACGATTTGACTTTTTTTCTCGCCCGTACATCCAGTGTGCTGCAATACCTTTTTCAGCAAACTCGTGCATTTCCTGAGTTCGTATTTGGACTTCCACCGTACCTTTGACCTGTGGTGAGACGTTCAGGAGGCCCGTGTGGAGACTCTGATAGCCGTTGATTTTGGGAATCGTGATGTAGTCTTTGAAACGCCTCGCAATCGGAAGAAAGTGATCATGAAGGACACTCAAGATTTCAAAACATTCCTCAGGCCTATTCCCCTCCGTGATGATGCGAAACGCAAAAATATCATGGATGCGATCAATGCTGCGATGGGGATTTTTTTGCATCTTTCGATAAATACTGTAGATATTTTTGTAGCGTCCCTGAATGCGAAGCAGAATCTTTTCATTCTCCAAGGCTTGTCTGATTGTTTTCAGGATTGTCCTGAGAATTTTTTTCCATTTTTTCTTGTAGTTCATCAGCTTTTTGTCGATCTTGAAACATTCCGTCGGATTCGCGATCCGAAAGCAAAGATCGTCCATGTTGACCTTGGCAAGATAAAATCCAAAACGGCTGCAGAGCGGAGAAAGAATTTCGAGATAGCGTTTAGCGAGAAGGATCTTTCTCTGCGGCCCTGCTTCTAGTTGCACCTGTTTTTTGAGGAAAAGAATGAATTGGTAAAAGTCCCGTGGATTTTCAGCAAAGGACTCAAAGAAAAACTCGGTCATGGATTCACGGTTGCCGGGGGAATCGCGGAAAAAGAGCAACATATCGAACCATTTTTTGAATCGTTCAATCATAACAACACGTCAAGTCAGGACTTCGTTGTATCACAATAGAACACAAAAAACAAGCGTTTAAGCCTCTCGGGAGATGTTCAGAACAACTCCCATCATCATCATGCTGACGAGCAGAGATGTTCCGCCGTAGCTGATAAAGGGAAGAGTAATGCCGGTATTTGGCAGCAGCGCCATATTGACCCCAACATTGATCATCATCTGAAGCGTAATCATGGTGATGAAACCTACCACAAGAAGTCTGGCGAAGGGATCTTTCGTTCGTTTTGCGATTTGAAACCCGCGTATCGCGAGGATGCCGAAGAGTATGATAATAAGAGACGTGCGAAAAAACCCCATTTCTTCGCCGATCGCGGCGAAAATCGTGTCACCCTGTACTTCAGGAAGATAGCCATTTTTTTGAATAGACTGCCCGAAGCCAAGACCAAAAAGTCCTCCACTGCCAATGGCCGTAAGGGCATTTTTGATCTGATAACTGATCCCGAGACTGTCCTGTTCCGGATGGAAAAA
>CAZWLI010000064.1:0-11281 GCA_964634525.1 uncultured Candidatus Peribacteria bacterium
TCAAATTGAAATGAGAAATGCCGTTAGGCAAATAATTCCAGAATTTCCCGCTGACCTCACGTTTGATGTCTTTCTTGCTTCAATACCGAAATTGTTTCCACAACTAGGAACATTAGTAAGCGAGCTTGGGAAAAAATTTAATAAGAAAAAAATTAAGAATTTCGTCGATGCCATTCGAAATATCTGGATTTTCCTGCACTTACGAAAGCAATGTCGGGAGAATGGCAAAGACGAAAGAGTCCTTGACGTCAACAATGAAATTCAATGGCGAAGAGTTTTGGCATTTCAAGATCCTCAAGATCCTTTTATACGTTTTGGAAATATGCCCATATCACCTACCGGTATGACGCCTCTCCTCCCGGATCATCCCCGCTATGCACCAACGAGAATTCTCGCAATTGTCCGAGCAGAGGTTATGCTAGATCTAAACTTCATAGATCGGGGTAATGCTATTGCGAATGCAATTAGTTTGAGAAGTCTCCGTCTCCTGAAAGAGGCAAATTATGACCCCTACGAAACAAAGCTCATTTATCCCTATGCCGATGAAATTCGAGAAAGAAAATTGAAGAGCCATAAAGAACTCAAAAGCGGTAAATACGGCAAAGTAATAGCCGGCTTGATAAAAGATCGTGAAGAATATGCTCGAGGAGAAGGCCCAAAAGATAGAGAAGAAAGATATTTAAGAACCTTGGACTTTTTGAAAGAATGATCTCTCTTACATGCCCACCCGTGTTGAGCGTGCTGAGAAATTTTTAAATTTACGATGAAATTATTTCTGCAGAAACAAAGCTCGAAAACATATATTTCACGCCCCTATTTTCCATGAAAAAAGTTCGAACGTCCTGTAAGATGATGCTCCAGAACTATCTCTCCCATGCATTGCCTCAAGCAAAAAATCCGACATCTTCCCGCCCATGAAGCCTTTGCCCGGCTGCGAGAAGTCTTTCCGCTTCATTTTCTCCTAGAATCAAAACAGGTCTCTCTTTTTTCAGGCCGTTTCAGTCTGATTGGGCTTGATCCAATCTTAAAAATATCCGGAAAAAAGGAAGAAGCGTCCATTGAAATCCTCCAGACAAGAGGTCAGAAGTATTTTGACACGCTCCTGCAACAAGATTTCTCTTTTGCCGACAAGGTGGAAAAGGCCGAACGAACAATAACCGTTCATGTGAAAAAAGAAGAAGGATCGTTTGAAGAAACCGCACGTCCAACGATGAAGAATATTTCCCAAGTTATTCGCCTCCTGCTGACGACATTTTCTGAACCGAAAAAAACCCTTCTCGGACTCTATGGAGCGGTGAGTTACGACTTCATTCGTCTCTTCGAGGACCTCCACGATCACTTGTCAGAGAACGATGTGAATGATTTCACCTTCTTTGTATACGATACCTTTCTTCTCTTTGATCACATTAAGGAGAAGAGCGAGATCATCGTGTACCGAGATGAAGAAAATGAAGCCAGCAAAGTCTTCGAGCAGCTGAAGGGGCTTCTGGAGATGCCCATGCCAGAAAAAAAAGATTTCCGCGTGGCAAATCATCGCCTTCTTCTTGATCAAAAAGCTTTTGAAGATCTCGTCCGTGTTGGGAAAAAAAATATTACCGAGGGTGAATTCGTCCAGGTTGTTTTCTCCAATGTCCTGGAGGCCAAGTACACGGGCGATCCCTATGCCTTGTATCTGAACTACCGGGATAAAAATCCCTCACCCTATCTTTTTTATTTCGAATTCGGAGATGGAGAAGAGCTCGTGGGCGCTTCTCCGGAAATGATGGTGCGCTGCGAAGAAGGTCGTGTGCACCTTCGACCCATTGCCGGCACCTCTCGCCGCGGGGCCGATCCCATCGAGGACCATGATCTCATGCTCGAGCTTCTGAGCAGTCCAAAGGAACGCGCCGAACTCGAAATGCTCATTGATCTGGGACGCAGTGATCTCGCGAAAATATGCGAGCCGAAGATTCAGATCGATGACTATCGCTTCGTCGAGAAATATTCCCGCGTCATGCACACGGTGGCACACCTTTCGGGAAAACTTCGAAAAGGATTTTGTGGCCTTGACGCCCTGATCAGCTGCCTCAATGCGGGCACACTCACGGGCGCTCCCAAGGTCGCGGCGATGCGCTGCATCGAACAACACGAAAAGCAGCGCAGAGGTTATTATGGCGGAGCCTTTGGGCAACTGACTTTTTCCGGGGAAGTCGATACCGCGATCATCATTCGCACCGCTCACCTGAAAGACGGGGAGCTGCGCTACCAATCCGGCGCTGGAATCGTGTATGATTCTGAGCCCGCAAAGGAATACGAAGAAACCATGAATAAAATGAAAGCCTTTCTTGATACCTTTTCTTCCTAAGATGACCCCCTTCAAAAAAATTCTGATGATCGACAATTTTGATTCGTTCACCTTCAATATTGTTGACTATATGGAGCAGCTCGGTGCGCAGGTGAGTGTGTACCGCAATGATGTGGACCCGAGCATTATCGCGAAGATCAATCCCGAGCTCATCGTGATTTCCCCGGGGCCCTCGGTACCGAAAAATGCCGGGAATCTGATGAAGATGATCGAGGTATCGTACGAAAAATATCCTATCTTCGGCGTATGCCTCGGCCTCGAAGCCTTGATTGAATTTTTTGGCGGTAGCCTAAAATTTACAACCCCGGTCCATGGTAAATCCTCGCCAATCCATCACGACGGTAAGACCATCTTCACGGCTCTCGATCAGGATTTCCCAGGAGGGCGCTATCACTCGCTCGTCGCGGATAAGGTTCCGGATTGCTTTGAGGTCAGCGCAAAGGTTGACGATCTGGTGATGGCGATTCGCCACCGAGAGCTCCCGATCGAAGGCGTGCAATTTCACCCCGAGTCTGTCCTCACCATGAAGAAGAACAATGGCTTTCGGCTTATCGAAAATGTGATTCACCAACGACTCGCCCATGTTTAAGCAGATTATACAAACCCTTCAGCAACACAAAACCTTGAACGCAGAACAGGTCGACTTTTTCCTCTCCGCAACGGCGGAGGGAAAACTGAGCCTGACCGAGCAAGCGGCGGTGCTCACGGCCCTTTCGGTGAAGGGGATTACGGGCGGTGAGCTGGCGCTCTTTGCAAAATCCATCCGGAAAAAAATGCCAACCAAAATTTCTTTTCCGGACGCCCTGGATCTCTGTGGGACGGGCGGCTCGGGACTGAGCCGTATCAACACCTCGACACTGGCGACATTCGTGGTGAGTGCCATGGGTGTCCCGGTGGCCAAGCATGGCAACAAAGCCGCCAGCGGTCGCTGCGGGAGCTTTGACCTGCTCGAAAGCCTTGGCGTGAATATTTCGCCGGAACCAAAAAACTTGGAAAAAATAATTAAGGATATCGGGCTGGGATTTTTCTTTGCCAGAGCCTATCATCCCTTTTTCAAACACGTTGCGACCGTTCGCTCGGAGCTGGGGATTCCAACGGTCTTCAATCTTCTAGGGCCTCTTCTGAATCCTGCGGGCACAAAAAAACAGCTCATCGGCGCAAGCTCAAAGAAGAACGCCGAACTGATCGCCCAAGCAGCCAAACACCTGGGGGAAAAAGAAATCATGGTGGTCACCGGCGAAGATGGCCTCGATGAAGTCACGCTCACGAGCAAGACCTTTGTCTGGGAACTGAAGAATGGCGCAATGAGGCGCTTCACGCTGTCTCCGAAATCCTTTGGTCTGAAGCCCTGCACCTGGAGGGAGATCGAAGGAGGAGATCTGAAAAAAAATCGAGAGCTGGCGCTGAGCATTCTTTCTGGTACGTGTACAACCAGGCATCTGGACCTGGTGCTCATCAACGCCGCCCTTGCTTTGAAACTTTCCGGAAGAATTAAAAATCTAAAAAAAGCTTATCGGAAAGCCAAGGAATATGTCATGAGTGGAAAAGTCTCTGATCATTTTCTCGCATACCAAAGAGCTTCGAAGTCGCCTGGAATCCTCCTGGACATCGTACTGAATAAGAAAAAAGAAGTAGAGGCCAGAAAAAAAGCTCTCCCGCTCAGCAAGCTTCAGAAGAGAGTGAGGCCTTCTGATCGTGATTTCAAGGCCGCCCTGCTTCGACCAGGACTTTCTCTTATTGCCGAAGTAAAGAAAGCTTCTCCGAGCGAGGGAGTGTTGAAAAAAAACTTTTCTCCTGAAAAAATTGCAAAAATCTACGAAGAAGCTGGTGCTCGAGCCATCTCGGTGCTGACGGATGAAAAATATTTCCAGGGAAAAAGGGAGTACCTGCAACAGATAAGAGCCGTCACCCATACCACTCCCCTACTCTGCAAGGATTTCATCATCGATGAGTACCAGATTATTGAAGCTCGAAGCTTCGGGGCTGATGCGGTGCTGCTCATGGCCTCGGTCATTGGCGAAGAACAGATGAAGCATTTCCTGAAGGTAGCCCAAAGCCTTCAGATGAACGCGCTCTGTGAAGTTCATACCGAGGAAGAGCTGAAGGCCGTCCTGCGGGCCGGCGCTGAAATCATCGGCATCAATAATCGAAATCTTGGAGATTTCACCGTGGATGTAAAAACGACCAAGCGTCTGGCAGCGATGATACCGGAAGGAAAAATAATCGTTGCTGAAAGCGGCATTCATTCAAAAAAAGACCTTCGTAAACTTCCTCAAAAAGTAAAAGCCATTCTCGTCGGGACGAGCCTCATGAGATCAGCAGATCCGAAAAAGAAAATTTCAGAGCTCATCGGAAAAAGAAAACCCCTGCTCAAGCTCTGCGGCACTCGGTCCGAGCAAGATGCTCTGTTGTGCCAAAAACTTGGTGTTGATTTCCTGGGGCTGAATTTTGTCCCAAACAGTCATCGTCATGTCTCACTCCAGCAGGCAAACGATATCGTGAAAGCCCTCCGAAAGAAGAACCCTGTTTCTCCAAAAATAGTGGGCGTCTTTCAGGATCAGGACAGCTCTGAGGTGAATGAGATTGGTATAAAGCTGAACCTAGATTATGTGCAACTTTCGGGGAACGAAGGGCGAGCGGTCATCAAGGAGTGTCTGCTGCCCGTCATCAAAGGCGTTGCGATGAAAAAAGTTTCTGATGTGAAAAAAGCTCAAGGCCTTCGTGTTTCCTGCGCCTACCTGCTCCTCGACAGCCGCAAGCCCGGCTCGGGAAAAATGTTTGATCATCAGCTGCTTTCACAGGTATCCTTTCCCTACTTCCTCGCGGGCGGCATTTCGCTCCTGAATCTCAAAGAGATCCTGAAAAGTATCAATCCCTTTGGCATCGATATCGCCAGCGGCATTGAGACCGAAGGAGAAGTGGATCCCGAGAAGATAAAAAAAATCGTTGCCCTGATCTCCTCATGAAAATCCCCTCTTCCTTAAAATCAACGGTGCTGAATCGAACCGGACACTTCGGGGCTTTTGGCGGACGCTATGTGCCAGAGCTCCTGATGCCGATCATGGAGGAACTGGAGGAAGCTTTTTACTGCGCCATCAAAGATTCGCTCTTCCTTCAGGATCTCAACAATCTTTACGAAAATTTTTCTGGGCGTCCCACACCGCTGACCTTTTGCGAAAATATGACAAAGAAACTTGGGGGTGCCAAAATTTTTCTGAAAAACGAAGGACTCAATCTCACGGGTGCTCACAAGATCAATCACTGCCTTGGAACAATTCTCCTCGCCAAGCGACTCGGCAAAACACGTATCATCGCGGAAACGGGAGCTGGCCAACACGGACTTGCAACGGCGACCGTCGCAGCAAAATTCGCCATGGAGTGCACCATTTACATGGGAGCCAAGGATTACGCACGTCAGCGACCGAATGTTTTTTGGATGGAACGCCTCGGCGCTAAAGTCATCCCCGTTACGGACGGCGGTCAAATTCTTCGCGACTCGATTAATGCCGCCCTAAAGGACCTGATGACACGTCCAAAGGAGACCCACTATCTGCTCGGGACCGTCTGCGGGCCCCATCCGTATCCGGCGATGAATGCTTATTTCCAAAAAATTGTCGGAGAAGAAAGCCGCGTACAACTTAAATCTCAAACCGGAAAACTTCCGGATGTTCTTGTGGCCTGCGTGGGCGGAGGGTCGAATGCCATGGGGCTTTTTTATGACTTCCTCGACGATGCGAGTGTAAAGATGATTGCGGTCGAGGCAGGTGGCCGTGGAGTAAACGTAAAAAAAGGAGGAAAATTCCAACATGCCGCGCGCTTTCAAGGCGGTGAGGTCGGGGTGGTGGAAGGTTTTAAATCGTATTTTCTTCAGGACGAACATGGCCAGATCGCCGAGACGCACAGTATTTCCGCGGGACTTGATTATTCAGGGGTTGGACCTCAGATCGCCTATCTGAAGGATCTGGGAAGAATCACGACTTCCTTCGCGAAAGACGATGAAGTCCTCAAGGCCTATGAAACACTCGCTAAACACGAGGGTATTTTTGCCTCTATGGAGTCTGCCCATGCGGTCGTAGAAGTCCTGAAACTCGCTCCAAAACTCTCGAAGGATAAAATTATTGTCTTCAACTGCTCTGGAAGGGGAGATAAAGATCTCTTCATCACAACCCAGCATTTCGACAAAAAAAACTTCAATCAATTTCTCAAAAGATTTTCCTAACAATCCTATGGCTATCATGACCCACATTGTCGGGGGATATCCGAGTATGAAAGAATGTGAAGAAATCGCAAACCTCATGCTGAAGAGCGGAGTACATTTTCTCGAAATCCAAATCCCCTTTTCCGACCCCATCGCCGATGGAGCGGTGATCATGCAGGCGAATCAAGATGCGCTGAAGGACGGCACAACGCCGGAAGATTGCTTTCATCTCATGAAGAGACTGAAGAAGCAAACCAAGATTCCTCTCCTCTTCATGACCTATTTCAATATTGCCTACCACGACGGTCTGGAAAAATTCATCAAGCGATCGAAGGACGTCGGAGCCTATGGCCTCATCATTCCGGATATGCCGATCGATGAAGAGAAAGAAGAACACTACCTGAAACTCTGCCGAAAGCACAAACTCCATGCCATTCAAGTCATTTCCCCGATCACGCCAGAACGACGACTCAAAAAAATTGCAAAAGTGGCTTCGGGCTTTGTCTACTGCGTGGCCAGGACGGGCACGACCGGCAGCAGCAAAGGGCTCGACGCGAATCTCAGCGGATATATCCAAACCGTAAAAAAATATATCAAGATCCCTCTGGCCCTTGGTTTTGGAATTTCTTCGAAGGCTCAGGTGCAAGCGGCGCTGAAACACGTGGAAATTGCCGTGATCGGGAGCAAAATCATCGCAATGCTGAAAAGCAAAAAGAGAAACGCTGTGAAAAACTTTTTGAAATCACTCGCATGACGCCGAAAGAAGCTGCACAAAAAATCCTCGCCGGAGAGCTTGTGGTCTTCCCCACCGAGACGGTCTATGGCCTGGGCGCTCTTGCATCGAATGAGAGGGCTGTTGCCAAAATCTTTGAAGCCAAAGTTCGACCTCAGCACAATCCCCTCATTCTTCATATTGCCGATCCCAAGCAGCTCGAGGAACTTGTGGAAGAAATTCCTGAACCTGCAAAAAAACTCATACAGCATTTCTGGCCGGGACCCCTCACCCTTTGCTTTCGGAAATCAAAGACAGTTTCGGATCTCGTGACGGCAGGACTGCCAACCGTTTGCATTCGCTGCCCTGATCATCCGCTGGCTCAAGAATTCTTGAAGTTGGTGGGGAAGCCCGTTGCAGCCCCGAGTGCAAATCTCAGCGGAAGTCCAAGCACCACCCGTTCTGAAGATGCCAAACGTCAGCTCGAAGACAAAGGCATCTTTTTTCTGGATGGCGGGCAGAGTCCACTTGGCATCGAGAGCACCGTGATCGACGTGACATCGTCTCCTCCCGCGATCCTTCGCCATGGTGCCATTTCAAAAGAAGAGATGGAAGCCGTCCTTGGCGAAAGCATTCACGACAAAACCCAAGGAAAGGAAATAACGAGCCCTGGTCAGATGCTCGAGCACTACGCACCAAAAGGTCATCTCACCGTGGTGATGGGTGAATCGGAAAAGCGCCGTCGCTTTATCAAGCATCATCCGGACTACAAGGCTTCAACCATTGGATTTGTGGGCAGCTTTGCCGGCCTCAAGCCAGCGCATCTTTTTGAGCTCTCGGACCGTGATCAGGATCAGAGAACCTTCGCAGCCCGGCTCTACACCTTCCTAAACTGGTGCGACCGGATCGAGGCGAAGATCATTTTCATTGAATTCCCACTCCAGCAAGATCCGCTTCGGAGCGCACTTCTGGATCGACTCGGGAAGGCTTCGTCTGGAAATATCGTGAATATCGATTAAACAGAAGCGTGCGGGTTCTTCATTTTAAAACCCGCTCGATCTTTTTCTTCGACGTAATCAACCTCGAGGCCGTCCGTAATCTTGTAGTTTTTTTTGGACGCCACGATCCTCACCTTGCCCTTGAGAAAAGAAAAGACTTTTTCCGTGGGCTGAATCTCTTCTTCTTCAATAAAATTGATTCCATGCTTCAAGCCATCTCCAACTTTTTTCACCTCCACGCGAAGGATCAGGGCTAATCTCTTTTCCTCTTTTCCAATCTCTTGAATCTTCTTGAGCGCCAGCTTACTCACCGTGACCTTCATCTTTTCCGCTTCCTTGGGAAGAACTTTTTCACTTTCATCTTTCTCAGCAAGAAAACCATTAAGCTCGTCAAGAAGGGACTGGAGATGCTCTTCGGGATATCCATGCCCGAGAAGGCCCTGGCCGATGGTCTCGTAGGCATTCACATGACACCCGACGCAGTGAAGACCGTAGCTGGTGATGATATCTGCGGCTTCCGGAAACATGCCGACAATGTCGGCAACAATCATATCTCGGTGAATCAATGGTTCTTGAGGTGTCTTTTTCATAGGGTTGCTTGAAATTGTGAAATGCTTTTTTGAATGGCCTCGAGCCCGAGCAAGGCGCACTTGAGTCGCAGCGGACTAATCTCGATGCCCAGCATGGCAACAACGCTATCAGGAGTGATGGCCATGACTTTTTTTAGGGACTTCTTTTTCACTTCCTCGGTGAGGAGCGACGCTGAAGCTTGGCTGATAGCACACCCAACTCCTCGATGGCGAATATCCTTCACCTTCCCTTTTTCCAAGAGCAGATCGACCGTGATGTCATCCCCGCACAAAGGATTATACGCTCGATAGGTCACGGAAGGACTTTTCAATGAACCATGATTGAGGGGGTTTTTGTAGAGATCGAGAATGTGGTCGGTGTACAGACTCATGGCGAGATGCGAGATAAGCGGTCTGTAGCGGACGAGACCCGCGTAAGCGGGGCGAGGAAGCGGAAGACTCTGAGGGGCAAATAACGGAAGTTATTTTCCCCGAGGAGAGCGCAATCCCTTCTGGGGAGAAAAAATGTTTTGAACTTCTCGAATACCTTTCACGAGTGCATCAATGTCCCGGTGAGAATTATACAGATACAAGCTCGCGCGGGTTGTGGCCGAAAGTCCCAGGAAGTCATGAAGCGGCTGTGCGCAGTGATTGCCGGCTCGGACACAGATGCCGCGCTCGCCCAGCAGGGTCGCAAGATCATGCGGGTGAATGGCCGGCAGATGAAAGGCAATCACGCTCCCACGATCTTTCGCCGACGCCGGACCAAGGATCCTTATCTCCGGAATGTTCTTCATCTTTTTCAATGCATACGTGAGAAGTTTTTTTTCCTGGGCGTAAATTTTTTTCATGCCACGCTGATTCAAATAATCGATGGCTGCCCCAAGGCCAATCGCGCCAGCGATATTGGGGGTGCCGGCCTCGAATTTGTGAGGTAAGTCGTTCCACGTGCTTCCCTCTGTGCGCACGGAGCGAATCATATCCCCACCCCCGAGGAAAGGGTGCATAGCCTCAAGAAGTTTTTCTTGTCCGTAGAGAACACCAATGCCCGTGGGTCCGAGCATTTTGTGACCGGTGAAGATATAAAAATCAGCATCAATCTTCGAAACATTCACCGGAAAATGAGCCGCAGCCTGAGCACCATCAATGAGAACCTTCGCTCCAGAGTGATGACCCAGACGAACGATCTCCTTCACGGGATTGATGGTTCCGAGAACATTGGACTGGTGGACGAGCGAAATCAGCTTTACCTTCTCCGTTTTCAAAACTTTTTTCAGCTCTGCAAGATCGAGCTTTCCCTCCTTCGTCACGGAGAGATAGACAATCTGAAATTTCTTTTCCTGCTGCAGCAGTTGCCAGGGCACGATGTTGCTATGGTGCTCCATGAGCGAAAGCACCACGATATCGGATTTGCCAAGATTTACCCTGCCCCAGCTCTGAGCCACCAGATTGATCGCCTCGGTAGCATTGCGGGTGAAGATGATTTCACGAACGGTTTTTGCTCCGATAAAGGCTCTTACCTTTTCACGAGCTCCCTCGTAGGCAGCTGTTGCCTCTTCGCTCAAGGGGTAGACCGCACGATGAATGTTGGCACGATAGCCGTGGTAGTAATCATCCATCGCTTTCACGACTGAAATTGGCGTCAGGCTGGTATTGGTACTATCGAGGTACACCAAGCGATATCCGCTTATCTTTCTCTTGAGAATGGAGAAATCGTTGTTCATGAAGTAGGAGAAAGTTTTTGGTCAATAAGGGATGTCAGGAGACAATACCAATCGCTGTCCTTGAAAGGCTCCAGAAGGTCGGAGAAAAATCCTTCGATGAGAAGGGCTCTCGCATCTTTTTCCGAAAGTCCTCGGCTCATGAGGTAAAAAAGCTTTTCTTCATCAAAATGACTGACCGCAGCACTATGAGCAATGCTCACGTCACTCGTCTGAATATCCAGGGCGGGGAGCGCATCACAACGAGCCTTCGGGCCGAGCAGCATGAAGCGCTCCTCGAGACGTGAGACCGTTTTTTTTGCGCTGGGGGCCGCATGGATCATACCGTCCAAAAATGCGTAGGACCTATCCTTCAGCAGGCCTTTGTATTTCATCACGCCACTCGTGAGCGCTGCTTCATGATGCATGCTCACCTCTTGCTTGATATGTTGATCGTCGCTCCCGACAAAAATTCCCTCATGCCGGATACTCGCGCCAGACTCCTTGCAGGTGCCAGAGAAAATCACCTGCCCTGACCCAGCGCCAAGCGTGAGATGGAGAGCATGGATATGGGCATCGGCCTTTGCCTCGAAGATCCTCGTTGAAAAATCATGGACCTGAGAACCATAGCGCTGAACGCTGAGGATTTGAATGCGCGCGCCTTGTTCGGCAATAACCTGGGTCTTTGATAAGACCAAGGTCGAGCCTTCCGTCTGATCGGCAGAAGAAAAGTGTTCTTGAATCTTTACGGACGCCATCT